>JBAQEN010000849.1:0-15953 GCA_049286765.1 Methylococcaceae bacterium | reverse complement strand
AAACTCTTCCAATGAGCCGAACTGACCCATTCCAGCTGAAAAAACTACAGCATCTATTTCTGGGAATGTTTGTTGCAATTCGTGTAATTTTTGCGGCAATACATTTAACTGACTCAAGTCTATTTGCACTGAATTAAAGTTATCCATTTGCCGGGTAAACTTACGGCAATTTCTCGACACACCAATCACGTGATGTCCCTGTTGCAACAAGCCTCGGGCTACTGCGCGGCCTATACCCGAACTGGCTCCCGTTACCAGGACGGTCCGTTTTATCATGTGCATGGGAAAAACTTAGCCACCGGTATATGACTTAATAATTGTTCAGTGCAATAGTGCATCATTTCCTGTTCCAGTTCCTGCCTGTAGGAAATCATCCCATCCTGATTCGCCAGGGGGCTGGCAAACAGCTTTTCTTCAGGATAGAGTTTATGCATTTTTTTAAAAAATTTCTCCGGTAATCTGAATGCGCCAAGACTGACAGAATGCAGTTGTTTTAAATCAATCATGGAAAATACCTGCTCAAATAATTGCTGATACTGCTGTTGATAGTTTGCCTGATAAATTATTGGATCAAAACGTATTCCCAACTGCCAACCCTGTTCCTGTAATTTACTCATTGCATCAAGGCGACGCTGCAATGAAGGCGCTTTATCCTCAACTTTTGCAACAATTTCCTTCGGGCTCAGGCTAAAAGCTACAACGCAGCGGGATAATGGTTCGTAATTTAACAGACTTCTGACTTGAGTGCTTTTCGTCCTTAGCTCCAGCCAGGCATTGGAAATTTGTGCAAAAAAAGGCAGAAATTGCTCAACAAATCCGGTTACCGGCTCCAAAGCCAGACTGTCGCAATCATAGCCGGAAAAAAAATAAATATCCTCAGCCGGGGATTTGACACAGAGTTGTTTGATTTCTTGCTGAAAATCTTCGTAATTTACAAACAGCACATAATTGGCTGATTGATACATACCCTGCAAAAAACAGTAGCGGCAATCGTATAAACAATTGAGCATGTGTGAAAAATAATAATTACGTTTTGCTCCAATACCATAATCTGCAGGCGCTTCCAGCGCAAAGTGTTTATATTTTTCCGCCAAAATTAAAGCGGGTTTGATTTTTTGCAAGCGAAAATTTTGTGCTTTGGGATTAAACACCTCGCTGTAACGTCCACAGGTAATTGTTCTTGCTTGCGGAAAACGCGCAACAATTTCAATAACACGCGGATGCCGCAGGATATTTTCTTCAATATAAATAGTTTCAATCATAAGCACTGTTTAGCGTTCTGGTCGAGTAATTAGTCATTGCAGGAAAAGGCACAAGGTACAAAGCAAAGAGTAACCCTGTTGAAGATTAGATTTTTTAACCCTTAACCTTTAACCTGATCTTCAGCATTTTATAGGAAAAACCTTGTGATTGTTTGCAGTGCCCTTATATAGGGTAAAATACTCTTTAACATCATCAACACGTAGCAAAAATGAAAATACAAAAAATAGGTTTTATCGGCGGCGGCAATATGGCATTCAGCCTGATCAGCGGATTGATTGCCAGCGGCCATTCTCCTCAGCAGATTTGGGTATCGGATATTAACCCGGATACCTTGAAATCTTTAGCATCAAATCTTAATGTTAACACTGCAAATAGCAATGATGCCGTCATTAATGAAGTTGACGTCGTTGTACTTGCTGTTAAACCACAGGTATTGAGTTCGGTAGCAAAAAGCGCTGCCGCCTTGATCCAGAAAAGAAAACCCTTGGTCGTTTCCATTGCAGCTGGGATTAGCCAACGTAGCATGAGCCAGTGGCTGGGTATCGATACCGCCATCGTTCGCTGTATGCCCAACACACCGGCGCTGGTATTAACTGGCGCTACGGCTCTACATGCCAATGCAAAGGTAACGGCTGAGCAACGCGATCTGGCGGAAAACATTATGCGATCCGTTGGCATTGCACTCTGGGTCGAGGATGAAAATGAAATTGATGCCGTTACCGCCGTTTCCGGCAGTGGTCCCGCCTATTATTTTCTACTGATGGAAGCGATGGAAAAAGCCGCTGTAGAATTGGGTTTAAGTGAAGCGACTGCCCGTTTATTGGTTCAACAAACAGCATTAGGAGCGGCTAAAATTGCACTGGAATCGTCTGAATCCCCCGAACTATTACGCAAACGGGTCACTTCGCCAGGTGGCACAACGCAGCAAGCCATAGAAACCTTTGAACAAGGAGGATTTATTCAGCTGGTTTCAAAAGCTTTACACGCGGCGCGAGACCGCTCTATTGAAATGTCCAGACAATCGGAGAATAGCTAATGGGCTCTACTTACATGACCGACCCGATAATTTTTTTAATCGATACCCTGTTCTCTCTGTATATCCTGGCGGTATTGTTACGCTTTTTATTGCAATGGTGCGGCGCAGACTTTTACAACCCTATATCCCAGTTTCTGGTCAAAACAACTCATCCACCTTTGAGAGTCCTGCGCCGATTTGTGCCGGCCGTTGGAAAAATTGACACATCATCACTTGTACTTATATTTTCCTTACAAATGCTGGCTGATTTTTTCATATTATTGCTAAAAGGGGTTACTATCAGTATTGGCGCATTAACGATTTTATCAATTACCCAGTTGATCTCGTTGCTGATTAATATATTTATATTTTCGGTATTCGCCAGAGCCCTGCTCAGCTGGATGAATCCTGGAACTTTTAACGCAGCAGCGTCTATATTATATACACTGACGGAGCCTTTACTTGATATCTGCCGCAAATTCATTCCCAATCTGGGCGGCATGGATTTATCACCCTTAGCCGCCCTGTTGTTATTACAGCTTGCAAAAATGGTCATTTTGCCCCCATTGCATGAATTGGCCAATTTGATTGGTTAATACGCCCTTTAACATAGAAAAATCTGTTAAACCACATTGAGCACACAGAGAAAAAACATTAGAAGTCATCTATTACTCAGCCGATAAGTTGAGGAATTTTTCTCGGGATGACTTTCCTCTTTGGCTCTTGTAGTCAACTGATGCTTTTTAGGTATAATCTTGCCATTAATAAAAACTAACTGAATTCCCCATGCAAATCCGCATCTTTCGAGCCGCTATCGTTTCAATCTCTTTGCTATACCTATTCGGCAGTCAGTCCGTCATTGCAAAAAAAATGTACCGATGGGTAGATGATCACGGCAATATCTACTTCTCCGATGTTGTCCCACCTGAACAATCTCAATACCGCCGGGACTCGCTGAACAAAGCCGGCAGAGTTATGGAAGTGATTGAAAAGGCTAAAACAAAGGAACAATTGGAACAGGAAGAACAGCTAGAAAAACTTCAAAAAAAACAGGAAAAATTGATAACTAATCAAAAACTTCATGATAAGTCTTTACTGAGTACCTTCCATTCCAAAGAAGATTTGCTTATGACTCTTAAAGCAAAATTACAGGTGTTAGAAACACATAAGCGCTTGCTTGAAGGCACCGTAACACGTTATACAGAACAGCTTAAAGCACAACAAAAGCAAGCGGCAACCTTTGAACGCGACGCACAAAAAGTGCCTGATAAAGTCCTTTCTGAAATAAAGTCATCTCAAGAACAGATTGAACAGAACAATTTGGCTATCAATGTAGATATTGACAAACAACATCAACTCAAAAATGAATATACCGCCGACATTGAACGATTTGAATTTCTGACCCAATCTGTAAAAAACTCTGAGCCAAACCTTACAATTCCCAACATTAAAGAAGCTAACGAGTTAGGTCTGTTTTATTGCAAGAATGATCATCAATGCAATAAAGCCTGGGAAATTGCCGGTACTTTTATCAATAACAACTCCACAACTCTGACGGATATCAGTAACGACAAGCTGATTATGACGAGGCCGCCCGCCAAAGATACAGACCTCAGTTTATCGTTATCAAAAATCGCTATTAATGACAACGACTACCATCTTTTTCTCGATATTCGTTGCCGCGAATCATCACGGGGTAAAGAATTATGCGCCAGCCAAAAAGTCAAAGACATACGATCTGCATTCAAGTCCTTTATCAATGATGCCTTATCTCGGGCGGCTCAACAATAACGTACCTACGCCCTGATCGGTAAAAAGCTCAAGCAGTACTGCATGTTCCACTCGCCCATCTATAATATGGACGCTATTGACCCCCCCTTTTAATGCATCGGTTGCGCAACGTGTTTTAGGAATCATACCTCCTGAAATAGTGCCGTCTTCAATCAAATCTTCAATGTCCTTGATTGACAAGCCAGTCAGTAAATTTTCCTGTTTATCCAGAATACCGGCGGTATTGGTCAGTAAAATCAATTTTTCGGCTTTTAGGATTTCAGCAATCTTGCCTGCAACCAGATCCGCATTAATGTTATAGGATCGGCCATCTTCACCAACACCGATGGGAGCAATAACAGGAATAAAATCACTGCGCCCCAGCATATCAACTACTGCCGGGTCTATGCTGCTGACTTCGCCGACATGTCCCAAATCAATTATTTCAGATGCATGAATTTCTGGTGCTGACTTTTTCAGATTAATTTTTTTAGCCCGGATAAAATCACCGTCTTTTCCGGTTAAGCCCACCGCTTTACCGCCATGCCTGTTGATTAAATTAACTATTTCCTTATTGACCAGCCCGCCCAGCACCATCTCGACTACATCCATGGTCTCACTGTCGGTAATCCGCATACCATCAACAAAGCCTGTTGTTTTACCCAGCTTCGCCAACAATTGGCCAATCTGAGGACCGCCACCGTGTACCACAATCGGATTAATCCCGACCAATTTCATCAATACGATATCCCGGGCGAAACTGTGCTTAAGCGCTTCATCAACCATCGCATTACCACCAAATTTAACCACCACGGTTTTACCTTTAAAACGTTGAATATAAGGCAAAGCCTCGATCAGTACGTCTGCTATTTGATGAGCCGTTCTTTTTTGCATGATTTTCTGATTTCCCACTTCTGAATAATACTTAAAGGATTAACCACAGAGACTGATAGAACACAGGAAAAAAATCAAAAAACTCTGTGTCTCCATGATGAATATTTGTTTACAAGTTACTCTGCAATGATTTCTTTAGTAGCGCTGAAATGCTCAAAAAGGTAACTGAATATCCGGTTTGATTTTCTTTAATAGCTGCCTGAATTTTTCCTGAATGCCAACCAGCGCCTCCTTCGAATCAGCCTCAAAGCGGATAACCAGCGATGGTGTTGTGTTTGAAGCCCGCACCAGTCCCCAACCGTTCGAGAAATCGACCCGCATTCCGTCAATAGTGGTCATTTTGCCGTCTGGAAAATTTGCCTCGGCAAGCAGGCTTTCTATATACCTGAAATTTTCACCTTCTGACAACTCAATATTCAGTTCCGGTGTATTGATACTATCGGGAAATTCAGCAAAAATTTCCGCACTGCTCCGTGAATCATTAGAAAGAATCTCGATCAGGCGAGCTGCTGAATATAAAGCATCATCAAAACCAAACCACCGGTCATTAAAGCAAATATGCCCGCTCATCTCGCCTGCCAACGCTGCGCCGGTTTCTTTGAGCTTTGCTTTCATGAGTGAATGTCCGGTTTTCCACATGACCGGTCTACCACCGTATTTGATAATCTGGTCTGCCAAGTGCCGCGTACATTTAACGTCATAAATAATCTCGCTACCAGGCCTCGCTGCCAGCACATCTTTCGCAAATAACATCATTTGTCTATCAGGCCAAATAATTTTACCATTTGAATCAATTACACCCAAACGATCGCCATCGCCATCAAAAGCTATTCCCAGATCCGCCTTGTAATGTTTAACCGATGCAATCAATTTGTCAAGATTCTCAGGTCTGCTGGGATCCGGATGGTGATTAGGAAAACTTCCATCCACATCACAAAATAATTCTATCACTTCACAGCCCAGTGCTTTCAGCAAAACCGGTCCCAGTTCACCGGCAACACCGTTACCGCAGTCCAGTACTATTAACATCGGCCTGCTGATACGTATATCTTCACAGATTGCGCCTATATATTCATTAACAAAACCGGTGTTCTGTTCTATCGCGCCAGCCTCAGCTATAGCATAGCTCTGCTTATCAATGCACTGTCTGAGTTGCTGAATTCTTTCTTCAGCCAGGGTTTCACCGTTAATTACCATTTTAAGTCCGTTATAAGCCGCAGGGTTATGACTGCCCGTCAGCATTACACCGGAACGTCCTTCAGTATGCCGCGCAACAAAATAAAGTACGGGGGTCGGCACCATGCCAATATCCAATACATTACATCCTGTTGAAACTATTCCTTGAGCTAAAGCTTCTGCCAGCAAGGGACTCGATTTTCTCCCATCTCTCGCTATCACGATTTTTTTGCAATCATGTTTTTTAGCATCTGTTCCCAGTGCACGGCCGATATCGCAAACCCGCTCTCTGGTCAATGTTTCGCCTGCTATACCGCGAATATCATAAGCTCTGAAAATAAAAGCCAATTCATCCGTCTTAATATTGTTAGCGGGAGTTTCAATTATTTCATGCAGGCTTTCTGTAATTATTGCCGGTTTCTTAAAAGCGTTTTCACTATCAGCAGGTTGCTTGCTAGATTGATCTTCTTTAGTGATGTGTTTTCTGAAATCAAGATCAGCCCCCGGCAAAAGATCATCCGGTTTTAAATCATCATGAACACCAAACGTTTCATCCTGTTTAACTGCTTTACCATTATCCAGAATTCCGTTGTTATTATTCATGACTCGTTTAAATTGTACCAGCGATGAAACAACGGCTTTCATTTCACTCAACTTAACCGGGTAGCTGCCAGGCGCCTTATTTATCATCATATCTTTAAATGCCATCATGATGGTGCCCAGATCATGACTCACTAAATCAGAAAGCTTACGGTGAACGACAAACAAAGCGAGCAGTGCAATTAGTACGGGAAAGGTAATAAAACTGGCAATTAGTATAAAGTTATCCAACCCCGTCCCGGTATCATAGTGGTAATAAATCTCCCAATCCGTGTTGGCAACTTTCGCTTTCATAATATTTCTCTGCCCGGTATCGCGCTGGTCAACTGAAGCGCCTAATACCAGCTTTGCCTGCTTTAATTCGATATAACCGTCTTTTACCGCCGCAGCTTGTAGACTCTTACGAATAAAGTCAAAGCTCAAACTGGCCAGAATAATACCGGCAGGCTGGCCATGCTGCATAATCCTTCGGGTCATCGCCAGATGTCTGTCAGGCCCGTTATCCCCTTGTATTGCCGGTGGCTGATCCGCTGTCAATGTTTCCCGTACCATATCAAGATCGGCAAAACCCATACGCGGCACACTTTTTACGTCAAGATCGCTGACTCCGGGCAATAACAGTCTTATTTTTAAGGCATCCGGTAAATGTTTTTCAAGATTTGCAGCTACTGAAGCCAACAAAACAGGATCGGCGCTGGAAACGGCGTTCAAGACTTCGGGATCCAGCGCCATTTTATCCAACGCTCTACCAAACAGTTCTATTTGTTCCGATATGCTCAATGCGGTTGCCTTTACAACAGCAACAGCAGAGTCTTGTTTAATTTGCGCTACCTCAGCAGTTGACATCCAATAAATGCTTCCGCCAGCGGCCAAAATCATCAACATAACGATCACTGCCAGCAAAAAGAACAGTCGTTCCATTGTTTACCTCTATGAGAGAATTAACTTAATGACGGCCCGTATGTCCAAAACCACCCTGGCCTCTATCGGTCACAGTCGTAAAATCAGCAACCAATTTAAAAGCAACTTGAACCACGGGCATAAACAGTAATTGTGCAATTCTTTCACCGGGCTGAACAACATAGTCATTGATGCCATCATTATGCAAAATCACCCCTATTTCACCATGGTAATCCGAATCGATGATTCCCAGACCTTGTCCTACCCGAATTTGGCTATTCAGACAAAGTCCGCTTCGGCTTGCAACAACTGCAACCAATCCGGGATCCTGAATATTCACGGCCAATCCCGTTCCAATCAGCTTATTTTCACCTCCGGCAATGACTATCGATTTTTCAATACAGGCAACCAAATCAACACCCGCCGACCCTTTGGTCTTATATGCAGGTATACCGTATTTTTCCAGTAAAGGATTTACTATCCTGGTTTCAATCAGTCTTTTCATTTAGCAGGCCCCCATTTAAATCTGATATTATAGCCTAGCCTATACCGAAGGCCGTCACAGCCAGGATAAATAAAATCTCATTGACTATGTTATAAGGCGATAAACGTCTTTTAACGCTTTTGATCCATCACTTACATATAATTAAGCGCACGGGTAAAAACTGTAATAAGATAACGCCAGTTTTTATATTAAAAGGGCCACTGCCATGCGTCGTTTTATCCTGATGAGTTTTCTTGCCTTCCCGGCATTTGCTGTTGATGAGCAGCCTCCAAGGCTTGAAGCCGTACCGGAAGTACCGGAACCGCCATTGCCGGTACAAAGCGGGGAAACACTGGAGCCTGATATTACTATTATCCGTAAAGGTAAAAGCACGATACAGGAATACCGTAGCGGTGGCAGACTTTATATGATCAAAGTTATACCGGATATAGGTCCGCCTTATTATTTCCTTGATTCCAATGGCGACGGTACGATGGATGTACGTCGCGACGATCTCAATAAAGGCAGCGGTGTTAATATGTGGAAAATACTGGAATGGAAGTAGCTTAGCCGGTGTCTGTTTATACTCAAGTAACCCACACGCAACTCGACCTTTTTTTTAGCTGTTATGCCCTTGGTGATGTCATTAGTTTTGAGGGCATAGAGGACGGCATTAACAATACCAATTATTTTATAACCACCACACAGGGCAGTTTCGTCTTAACCTTGTTTGAGACACTATCCATCGATAAATTAACAGATATTGTCAAACTGTTATCATATCTGGCCGAACACAACTTCCCCTGCCCCAGTCCCCACCCAGACCGGCAAGCAAACGTATTGTGTCATCTTAACAATAAACCGGCTGCAGTATTCAAGCGTTTATCCGGACTGGCAACAACAGCCCCATCTATTGCGCAGTGCCGGAAAATCGGCTTGCAATTGGCCAACCTGCATCGTTGCACAAAAAACTATGTTTTTCCGGTAAAAAACAGCAATGATCTGAACGGGTGCAAAACATTGCTCAACAAAATCGCTAGCCGGTTGTCCGCCACCGACCGAGATCTGATTAATGACGAACTGATTTTCCAAGCCGCAAACAACCCGGACAATCTCCCTCAAGGCGTTATCCATGCTGACCTATTCAGAGATAATGTTTTGTTTGTTGATAACAAAATCAGCGGCATACTGGATTTTTACGATGCCTGCACCGGCCCATTATTGTTTGATATTGCGATAACGTCCAATGACTGGTGCTGCGATGACGGGAAGATCAATCACGAAAAATTTGCCGCCTTGCTCTCAGCCTATGAAAGCCTGAGACCATTAGAGCAACTGGAAAAGCAGTATTTGCAAACTATGCTTAGAGCCGCTGCCTTGCGTTTCTGGTTATCCCGGCTGGAACACGAACTTTATCCACGCCCCGGAGAAATAACCCAGCAAAAAGACCCGCTGATATTCCGGCAACTGCTTCAGCAGTACCGGCAAGAAAATGGTGCTAGTTTATTTCAGCCAAAAGCAGGGTCATCATACTTTCAGCCTGCCTCAAGTAGCCACCACCAAACAAATTCAGGTGATTTAAAATATGATATACATTATAAAATGACTTCCTGACCGCATAACCTTTATCTAAAGGCCAAACGGCTTGATAAGCCGCATAAAAATCCTGGCCAAAACCGCCAAACAACTCCGTCATCGCCAGATCAGTTTCCCGGTCGCCATAATAACAGGCGGGGTCAAAAATCACTGGACGCCCCTGTTTATCGACGGCTGCATTACCCGCCCATAAATCACCGTGTAACAGCGAGGGTTGAGGCAAGTAACTATCAAATAATGCGGCCATATCATTACAAAGACGTTCTCCACTTGCCTGCAATCTGCCGCCATAGCCATTTTTTGCCGCCAGCTGTAATTGCAATTCTAAACGCTGTTCACGCCAAAAAGTCAGCCAGTCTTCACTTTTACTATTAAGTTGTAAGGTACTGCCGATCGTATTATCCCGATGCCAGCCAAAATACGGTTGCTGTCGCTGATGCAGTTGCGCCAGTTGCTGCCCAAGCAAGCGTTCGGATGCTTTATTTGAACAGCCAAATTCAACATATTCCAGCACTAAAAATGAATGCCCGGCTGTTTGCCCACAAACGACAGGGGCGGGAACACGTATCGTTTGTGTTTTTGCCAGTTCCTGCAAACCGGCGAATTCAGCATCAAACATCGTCACCAAATCAGCGCGATTCAGCTTGACAAAATAAGACTTATCACCCGCTTGCAAACGAAAAGCGGAATTAATGTCGCCACCTGCAAGCGAATGGGCAGACACCCTTTTAAATGCCTGCCCTGTTGCTGATTCAATCTGTTCTGAAATAGCTTGCCAATTCATAGCCGGACAACATCCATAATCAAACCTGAGCAATTATCTAGCTTCAACATTCTACGCCGCTCATTCAATCGGACTATTCTGTAATCATGGATGACAAGGCAACTATAGCCACGTTACAAAAACGTAAAATCCGGCAAGTCAGAAACGGCGATTATGCCGGATTTCTCAATGCTTTATTACATCGACTTGTTATTGATCGAAGACAATAAAAATCAATTTTTTGCCTTGAGTAAATCCCTAATTTCAGTCAGCAAGACCTCTTCTTTAGTCGGTTCTGGCGCAACGGCTGGCGCCGCCTCCTCTTTTTTCTTAAGGTTGTTGATCAGCTTTACCATTATGAAAATAACAAAGGCAATAATCGTAAAATCAACCATCGTCTGAATAAAGTTTCCATAATTAAGCGTTACCGCCGGCACATCGCCAGCCGCTTCTTTCAGCGTGACTGCCAGCTTGGTAAAGTCGACGCCTCCAACAAGCACGCCAATCGGCGGCATGACTACATCAGCAACCAGAGACGAAATAATCTTGCCAAAAGCTGCACCAATGATAATACCGACAGCCATATCAACAGCATTGCCTTTTATAGCAAATTCTTTAAATTCTTGTACTATGCTCATAATCGATTTTCCTCTTTAAATTTGTTATTAGAAAAGATGGACTGCCTGCTTATTGTTTGAATCTGCAATAATACACCTGAAACATTCATTAATTAAACTATTACAGCGGGATTCAAATAATCCGTTCCTGCTGGATATTAGGTTAAATTTATGTAATATTTCACCGGTTTTTCACGCTAATAAATATACATAATAAAATGACTAAAGCAATCGTTTTAACAGGCATTACCACCACAGGCACTCCCCACTTGGGAAATTATGTCGGCGCTATCAGGCCGGCTATTGCAGCCAGTAAAGACGCAAATGTCACACCCTATTATTTTCTTGCTGATTTTCATGCCCTGATTAAATGTCAGGAGCCGGAAAGAGTCAGGCAGTCCAGTCTGGAAATTGCGGCGACGTGGTTGGCTTTAGGTCTGGATACCACAAATGCGGTTTTTTACCGCCAATCCGATGTGCCGGAAATTATGGAATTAACGTGGATGTTGACCTGTATCGCATCCAAAGGCTTGATGAATAGGGCTCACGCTTATAAAGCAGCGGTTGCTGAAAATGAGCAAAGCGGCGAAAACGATCCCGATAAAGGCATTACGATGGGCTTATTTAGTTATCCGATACTGATGGCGGCCGATATTCTGATGTTTAATGCCAATAAAGTGCCGGTCGGTAAAGACCAGGTTCAGCATATTGAAATGGCCAGAGATATTGCGGGCCGTTTTAATCACATTTATGGTGAACATTTTACTTTGCCGGAGGCGGTCATTGATGAGCATGGCGCGACTTTGTCAGGACTTGATGGCCGTAAAATGAGCAAAAGCTACAACAATACGATTCCTTTATTCGAGCCTGAGAAAAAACTAAGGAAGCTGATTAATAAAATCAAAACCAATTCCTTGGAGCCAGGCGAGCCCAAAGATCCGGATGGCTGCACCTTGTACAGCATTTATAAGGCCTTTGCCACGGCGGAAGAAGTGCTGGAAATACGCCAACGTTATGCCGAGGGCATTGCCTGGGGGGAAATGAAACGGGTATTATTCGAACATATTAATGATCATATTACTCCGGCAAGGGAACGCTATGAGGCTTTATTGCAAGCGCCCGAGCATATTGAAGAGCAATTACAGGAAGGCGCGCTAAAAGCCAGGGCCGTCAGTGTCCCTTTTATCAAGGAATTACGCAAAGCTGTTGGCATTTCCAGGATCTCATTGTGAAAAAAGCGAAGTTCAGCGACTGGCTCAGACAATCACTCATTTTCGTCAGTCTCGGGCCTTGGGTTTGGGCCGGCTATACTTTGTTTACCGGTATTATCTTAATACTCGGACGGGTTTCATTGGCATTAGGTATTTTTCTTTCCGTGACCAGCTTATTTGTTGGCGTAGGTATTGCCAAATATATCGATATCAAATATTCAGCAGAAAATCCGGTAGGCTTTTACTGGGCAATCAATAAAAGTTTACCGTTAGCCGTGTTGGCGGCAATCAGCATTGTGATTTTTTGGTTTGTGTTTATGGCGATTGCCAATATTTTTTCAGGCGAACTGTATAAAATAGGCCAGTTCTTCTTTAACTGGGAGTTAACGCCGGAGAATCTGAGTCATCAGTCAATGCGCGAAACAGCAAACTGGATTTATGGCTATGCCAATGTAACACTGATGTTTGTTCTGTTAATGCTGACCACCTTTGCCAGTTGGTTCAGCTACCCGTTGATGCTGTTCAAAAATTATAGCTGGAGCGAAGCAAAAATACGGGGTAATCTGGCGGTTTCCAAACATCAGAAGGCAATGTATAAATTGCTGGGATTTATATTCGCCGAAGCGATACTCTGTACAACAGTAACGCCCTTGTTAACACCGGTTTTATATATGCTGACGTCAACAATGATGTATGTTACTTACAAGGGCATTTTTGAGGAAGTTAAATAATCAGCTGTTCCGGGAAAAAATTGTAACAAGGTATTCACCTGTTCGTTGGGTAGCTGAATGACCAACTGGACTTGTCCGGTAAACGCCTGTTTAACAATCTTTCCATCCAGTTTTTTCAGCAAATATTCAAGGGGCTGCATTTGCTTGTAATCCAGAGTTAACAGGATGTTTACCAGTTCGATATAAGCGCAAATTTCTGCTGCTTCAATAACCTGCTTTGCGGTATTGCCATAAGCACGGGTTAAGCCCCCTGCCCCCAGTTTAATACCGCCAAAATAGCGGATCACAGCAATCAGCAGATTGACCAGCTTCTTGCCTTCTATATGCTGAAAAATCGGTTTACCCGCCGTTCCAGTCGGCTCGCCTGCATCATGAAACCGGTAAACCAATCCGTGGTCTGTTTTGATCCGGTACGCATAAGCGATATGGCTGGCATTGCGGTGTTCATCATAAAGCTGTTTAAGATTAAGCAGCACTTCGTTTTCATCAGCACAGGGAACAATGACGCCAATGAAGCGGGATTTCTTTATGATTTCTTCTATTGTCCGTCTGGATTTGACACAATTCACGAATCGATCTCTTAATGGTAAGGGCTTATGATAACAATTCAGCCACATTCTTCTGAAAAAATTCAGCATCAGATTGCCCGAAATGTCTTGATTGCCGAATTTAAAACATTTTTACCTGAATCCGCTATTGTTTCTGAGCCGGAAGAGTTGAGACCTTTTGAATGCGATGGTTTGCCGGTTTACCACTGTGTGCCCTGGCTGGTAGTGTTGCCGGAAACAGTCGAACAGGTTCAGCGCATTATGCAGTTTTGTTTTTTGCAGGGTGTGCCGGTAGTCGCCAGGGGCGCAGGAACAGGCTTGTCGGGCGGCGCTGTGCCGTTGGACAATGGTGTTTTATTAAGTCTGGCCAGGCTTAATCGAATCCTCGAAATTGACAGCGCTAACCGGCTGGCGAGAGTACAACCCGGCGTGCGGAATCTTTCGATTTCACAGACGGCAGCTCAATACGGACTGTATTATGCGCCGGATCCATCTTCACAAATCGCCTGTACCATCGGCGGCAATGTCGCTGAAAACTCAGGTGGCGTGCATTGTCTTAAATACGGCTTGACCACGCATAATATTCTGAGGATTGACATGATTACGATGGACGGCGAGTTAGTCAGCATAGGTTCTCATGGACTGGACAGCGCCGGTTTGGACTTGCTGGCTTTAATCACGGGTTCCGAAGGGATGCTGGGAATTGTTGTTGAAGTTACAGTCAAGTTATTACCGGTTCCCGAGCAAGCGCAGGTTATTCTGGCCGCTTTTGACGACATTGAAAAGGCAGGCCAGGCAGTCGCGGATATTATTGCTGCGGGATTAATTCCTGCCGGTCTTGAAATGATGGACAAGGCGGCGATAAAAGCCGCAGAAGCTTTTATTCATGCGGGCTATCCCGTTAATGCCGAAGCCCTATTGTTATGTGAACTGGATGGCACACGCGAACAGGTCGAAGTAGAACTCAGTCAGGCTTTTGCGTTATTAAAAGACAGCGGCGCAACAGAGCTCAGAATTGCCCGCTCGGAGCAGGAAAGACAGACAATGTGGGCAGGCCGCAAATCTGCATTCCCGGCTGTCGGGCGCATTTCACCTGATTATTATTGTATGGATGGCACGATTCCGAGGCGATTTTTAGCCAAGGTTCTTAAAGAGATTGCTGAATTATCCGAAAAATACGGTCTGGCGGTGGCTAATGTCTTTCATGCAGGCGATGGTAACCTGCATCCCTTGATTTTATACAACGCCAATAATCCGGGGGAACTGGAAAAAGCCGAACAGCTGGGTGGAGATATTTTAAACTTAAGCATTGCCGTAGGCGGTACTATCACTGGTGAGCATGGCGTGGGTGTCGAGAAAATCAATCATATGTGTTTCCAGTTTACCGAAAGTGAATTGACGCAGTTTCATGCCGTCAAATTAGCTTTTGATGAAAAAGGTTTGTTAAATCCGGGTAAAGCCATTCCAACTTTACAGCGTTGCGCTGAATTTGGCGCTATGCATGTGCATCAAGGAAAGTTGCGGCATCCCGAGCTTGAGCGATTTTGATTAATTATAGTGATACTGTGTGAATTACATCTGGAAAGCCAGAACAAAAGATTTCAGCTATACTTCTCAACCTGTTTGGTAACCACCCAAGCCATACTTTTAATTACACTCGAAAAAATCTGTAGCTGTAATAATTGGATATGAACAGGTACAATGCTCGAATTACGACAAGATATTGAATTCAACTGATGTCAAATAATATATTATCTCTGCACCATGCCAGTGTTATTGTTTCCAATATTGAGATTTCACGGGCGTTTTACTGTGATATTCTGGGTTTACAACAGATTGACCGGCCTGATTTGGGATTCCCCGGCGCCTGGTTTCAAGTAGGCGCCCAGCAAATTCATTTACTGGAACTGGAAAATCCGGATCCAATAACAGGGCGTCCTGAACATGGCGGGCGGGACCGTCATTTTGCCTTCAACGCAATGGCGCTTGCGCCTGTTCAAGATGCTTTAAACAAAGCGGGCATTGTTTATACCATGAGCAAATCCGGACGAAAAGCGATGTTTTTCCGTGATCCTGACGGGAATGCAATAGAGATCATTGAGCAAACGTAATTTTAAACCGGCCTTTGTTTTATCCTATGACGGATTTTGTAGTTTGTTAAGTACGCTTGCCCCTATAAAGTTTGCATAATCTTCAATATTTGCTTTTAATCATGTTCCGTGATTTTCATTTTGTTATCATCCTGGGTGATGTTGAACTGTTGTAAAATATTCATGCCAAACAACGGCTGAGCTAAATTAGGAACAATGGCTGCAGCCACATCTTTAACTAAAAACGAGCCAAACTTGAGCTTGGCAATAACAGCAGTACAGGCCAATATTGAGC
>JBAQEN010000848.1:0-4305 GCA_049286765.1 Methylococcaceae bacterium | reverse complement strand
GTGCTGAATATTACCGAGAACGGTTACGGCAAACGTACCAAACTTGAAGAGTTCACCTGCCATAAACGTGGCGGACAGGGACTGATTGCGATACAAACGTCGGCACGCAACGGTGCGGTAGTCGGTGCTGTGCTGGTCAATGATAACGATGAAATCATGCTGATTACCGATGGCGGCACGTTGGTGCGCACCCGAGTTGATGGGATTTCTGTGGTTGGCAGAAATACCCAGGGTGTAACGATTATTCGCTTGGATAAAAAAGAAAAAGTTATTGGTGTGGATCGTATTGAAGGTTTGGCGGGCGAAGATGAAGATGATGTTGATACGGTATTAGAAGATGAGTTAGCGTTAGACGATGATTCGGACTCAGGCGACAATGTCAATGATGACATGGGATCAGGCGAAGAATAAGTTTCACTCATTCTTAAGTATAGCCATTTAGTGCATACATCGCATACCCTATTATGGTGATAGCGCATTGGGATTTTATTGTGGTACACGTGCGTATACTACGTATTTTCAATAAATGCCAAAAACAGGATGGGAAATGAATATGTATTTGGTTGAATTGATGCCCAAGGCAATCAAGGATTTGAAAGGGCTGCCAAAATCGGAAGCCAAGAAGATTGTCGAAAAGATAAGAAGTCTTGAACAAGGACTTGGCAGTGATATCAAAAAGCTTACAAATTTCAGTCCCGAATACAGATTGAGGGTTGGAAGTTATCGGGTGCTTTTCGAAATAGAAAACCAAAAGATTCTAATCTATCGAGTCAAGCATAGAAAAGAAGAATACACACAGAGGTAAAACGATGGAACTTCATCCACAACTAATAGAAAAAGAAGGAAGAAAGGAATTTGTTGTCCTTCCTTTTGATGAGTATCAGGCATTAACTGAATTAATGTATGACTACGAAGACCTTAGAGATTTAAGAGAGGCCAAAGAAGAATCAAAAGGTGAAAAAGCAGTTTCTTTAGAAACGGCAATCACCAAATTAGGTTTGTAAGCAACAATGTATATAAAAGTTTAACCAAGAGAATCATCATGACCAGAGTATTTAATTTTAGCGCAGGCCCGTCAGCATTCTCTGAATCGGTTTTGCAACAGGCTCAGCAAGAGATGCTGGAATGGCGCGATAGCGGCATGTCCGTGATGGAAATGAGTCATAGAGGCAAGCATTTTTTGACTATTGCCGAAGAGCTGGAAAGAGATTTAAGAAGCTTGTTGGTCGTTCCTGAGAATTATAAGGTGTTGTTTTTACAAGGTGGAGCATCAGCGCAGTTTTCATTGATACCGCAAAATATTTTAAATGGCAAAACCAGTGCTTGTTACATTAAAACAGGCGCATGGTCTGAAAAGGCCATTAAAGACGCGAAAAGTTATTGTGATGTGTTGGTGAGTGCGAGCTCGGAAGATACCAAGTTTACCACGATACCCGATGCATCAACTTGGATCCTGTATGAGCAAGCGGCTTATTTACACTATACCTCTAACGAAACCATTCATGGCGTGGAATTTCAGGAAACGCCTGATGCCAAAGGCTTGACGCTGGTATCTGATATGTCATCCAACATCTTATCGCGCAAGATTGACGTCAGTCAGTATGGTTTGATTTATGCGGGAACTCAAAAAAATATGGGTCCTGCCGGTGTTACCGTAGTGATTGTCAGAGACGATTTAATCGGACATGCCAGTAAAGCAACACCTCCTGTATTTAATTATGCCGAGCAGGCTAAAAATGGTTCCATGTTAAATACCCCGGCAACCTACAATTGGTATCTGGTTGGCCTAGTGCTCAAGTGGTTAAAAGCCCAAGGTGGTGTTGAGGCCATAGAGCAGCGAAATATTGCCAAAGCGGCGAAACTGTATCAAGCCATTGATCAATCGTCTTTGTATTCTAATCCGGTAGCAATTCCGTTCCGTTCAAGAATGAATGTGCCGTTTATTCTGGCGGATGAAAGTCTAGATAAGCCATTTCTTGCGTCAGCGGAAGCCAATGGCCTGTTTGAATTAAAAGGACATCGCTCAGTGGGCGGTATGCGGGCAAGTATTTACAATGCCATGCCGGAAGCAGGAGTGCTTGCTTTGATTGATTTTATGGCTGAATTTGAACGCACTCATTAAACGAAGCATTACACCAACTCAGAGCAGCAGCAATGCCTTCAGTCACGCCCCTTTCTGAATTAAGAGACAAAATTGATGCGATCGATGAGCAGATTTTGCAATTGATCAATCAGCGAGCGTCTTGTGCGGTGGAAGTTGCCAAAACTAAAATTGCTCAGGGTGAGCAAGGTACGTTTTACCGCCCGGATCGAGAGTCGTTGGTTTTAAGACGAATTATGGATTTAAATCAGGGGCCGTTGTCTGATCATACCGCTGTGCGTTTCTTCAGAGAGTTAATGTCAGCCTGTTTGGCTCTGGAAAAGCCAATGGATATCGCCTTCCTGGGGCCTGAAGGTACTTTTACTCAGCAAGCCGCCTATAAGCACTTCGGACATGCTGTAAATACGATACCCGTTACGACAATAAACGAGATATTCAGTGCGGTGGAGTGTGGTTACTGTCAGTTCGGCGTGGTTCCGGTAGAAAATTCTACTGAAGGTGTCATTAGCCATACATTGGACAGATTTTTGATTTCACCACTGAAAATATGTGGTGAAGTTGAAATCAGAGTGCATCAGAACCTGATGGGCCACACGACAAGTCTGGCTGAAATCACTGAGGTTTTTTCCCATCAGCAATCACTGGCACAATGCCGGCAATGGCTGGATAAGCATTTACCTCATGCCCGGCTTACTGCCGTCAATAGCAATGCCGAGGCCGCCCGATTGGCATCGATCAATAAACAGGCCGCTGCGATTGCCGGCGTTGTTGCGGCTGAGGTTTATAATTTAACGATTATCGAAAAGAATATCGAGGATGAGCCCAATAATACAACCCGCTTTATGATCATTGGGCAACAATCACCGTCTCCTACAGGGAACGATAAAACTTCATTGGTTGTTTCTACAGGCAACCAGCCGGGAGCTTTGCATAAAATCCTTGAGCCTTTCGCAAAATTTGGCATAGGTATGGTTCATATTGAGTCCAGACCTTCCCGCCAGGGTTTATGGGATTATGTTTTTTTTATTGATATAGAAGGACATAACGAGGATAAAGTCATCGCTCAGGCTTTAGATATAGTGAAAGACAACGTTAAGATGTTCAAATTATTGGGTTCATACCCTAAAGCTGTTCTATAACTCGTTTGTCGGGCATTTATTTTTGCTGCATTAATATTTGATTCCTTTTATAAAAAACATGAACAACACAGATAAAATTTACAATCTTGCAGTAGCGGGAGTGCAGCGGCTTATTCCTTATAAAGCGGGTAAGCCGATTGAAGAGCTTGAACGTGAACTGGGGCGAAACCGGATTATCAAACTGGCTTCCAATGAAAATCCTTTAGGCCCTGGAAAAAAAGCTCTGGCGGCTATTCAGGCAAGTTTGTCAGCATTAGCCCTGTATCCCGATGGTAGCGGCTTTATGTTAAAACAAGCATTAGCTGAGAAATATGCTGTCGATGTGAGCCAGATAACATTGGGTAATGGCTCCAATGAAATCCTGGAACTGGTAGCTCGGGCATTTTTAACACCAGACCATGAAGTGGTTTTTTCACAGCATGCTTTCGCGGTCTATCCTATCGTAACTCAAGCGGTAGGCGCTACTGCCGTTGTTGTGCCTGCGTTGAATTATGGTCACGATTTGGATGCCATGCTACAAGCTGTAACCGGAAAAACCCGTTTGGTGTTTATCGCTAACCCCAATAATCCAACGGGTACTTTGCTAAGCCAGGCCAGTTTGGAGTGTTTCATGAGCTCATTGCCTGATACATGTGTATGTGTGCTTGATGAAGCCTATTTTGAATTTGTCAGTAGTGTTGAGTCTATTAATTCAATTGATTGGTTAAAAAAATTCCCCAATTTATTGGTTACAAGAACTTTTTCCAAGGCATATGGATTGGCTGGGTTACGCGTAGGTTATGGATTATCCAGTCCGCAGATGGCCGATATTCTTAATCGGGTGCGGCAGCCTTTTAATAATAATACGCTGGCTTTAGTCGCTGCAGAAGCGGCCTTGGGAGATGACGAGCATTTGCAAAAGACCATTACTGTGAATGCGTTAGGTATGCGGCAATTGACAGATGGCTTTAAAAATTTGAGCTTGGAATGGATTCCCTCGGCGGGTAATTTTGTTTCGGTAGATTTAAAAAAAGCGGGGCAACCTATTTATGAGGCTTTGTTACGCAAGGGCGTTATAGTCAGACC
>JBAQEN010000847.1:0-2715 GCA_049286765.1 Methylococcaceae bacterium | reverse complement strand
TACTACTGTGCGTTATGAATGGCGGCATAGTCGTCGCCGGTAAACTGATAACTCGCTTAAGTTTCCCGCTAACCATAGATGCAATTAATGCCAGCCGTTATCAAAACCAGACTTCTGGCAGTCACATCGAATGGATGCTTAAACCCGGAACACCTCTCAAAGACAGAACAGTCCTTATCATTGATGACATACTGGATGAGGGTATAACCCTGGCTGCAATCATCCAATATTGTCTGGAACAGGGCGCTACCTCGGTTTATAGCGCTGTGCTGGTCAATAAAATTCTCGACCATGAAAAACCTGTAACCGCTGATTTTATTGGGCTGGAAACAGAAAACCATTATTTGTTCGGCTATGGCATGGACTATAAAGGTTATTTACGTAACGCCTCCGGCATTTATGCCTGTAAAGAGTACGACAAGGAAACAACATTATGACCAAACTTGCAATTATTGGCGGCACCGGTCTCACCCAGCTTAGTGATTTAATCATCATCAAGCATGACAAACTCACTACGCCTTATGGTTCGCCTTCGGCTGACTTCGTCATTGGTGAAATAAACCAAAAAAAAGTGATATTTCTGGCCCGGCATGGTAATCCCCACACTATTGCTCCACACAAAATTAATTATCGCGCCAATATCTGGGGACTTAAACAATTGGGTGTTGAACAGATCATTGCTGTCGCCGCCGTGGGCGGGATTACTGAAGAAATGGTTCCAGCGCACATTGCCATCCCTGATCAAATCATTGATTATAGCCATGATCGTAAGCATACTTTCTTTGAAGATGAAAACTATCCTGTCACGCATATAGATTTTACTTATCCATATAGTCAAAAACTACGCTCTTCGTTAATTACTGCCGCTGCTAAAGCCAACATAACAATCAGCCCGATTGGAACTTATGGCTGCACCCAAGGACCCCGCCTGGAAACCGCTGCAGAAATCAAACGCATGGAAAGAGACGGCTGTAATCTAGTAGGAATGACAGCTATGCCGGAAGCCGCCCTGGCTAAAGAACTCGGGATGGATTATGCCGCCATTTCTGTGGTTGCCAACTGGGCAGCCGGCAAAACTGCCGGTGAAATCACGATGGCAGAGATTGAGCAGCATCTCCATGCAGGTATGGCAAATATAACTGAATTACTTAAGGCCTTTTTACAACTCACATAACAAAGAATCGCTTGTTGTTTTTGCAAAGGCCTGAAATGGCAATTCGGCTAAGTCACTTGCAAAAAACATGTATGCGATTAGGCAGTTACCGGAAGTTTTGCAAGTAACGCCTAGCCCAGGTGTAAAAGGAAAAAAGGTAGCTCCCATTTTCCCCATGTTCTTAGTTTTTTTATTTTAAAGTGAAGTAAGGTTGACCCGTTAATATTCCAGTTATTACTATTCGTCCATTAGTAATACTATGGAGATGTTGAATGCATAAAATAACAACGAAAAGGCAAGTGACACTATCACAAGCTGTTTGCAAAGCACTGGCCATAGAGCCCGGGGATTATGTTGAGGTTTTTGCGCGTGATGGCGTGGCGCATATCATCAAGATGAATTCCGGTAATCTTGCGTGCAAGTTTAATTTTCTGATCAAGGACAAAGAATTCCCGTCTGCTGAAGAAATAAAAAACGTCATAAGAAAACACGCTGCCCATAAGTTTGTAGCTGATGATTGCAATTGATACAAATGTTCTACTTCGGTTTTTGTTTAAGCCAGTAGATAACCTTAACCCTAAATGGCAAGTTGATGTTGCCGAAGTATTAATTAATAAGGCTGACAAAGTTTTTTTTACGGGGTCGTGATAGCGGAAACTGAGTGGGTTTTAGAAAGTATTTTTGAGTGTAATCGTCAGGAAATCTCTTCTCTGATACATACGCTTTCGGCAATTCAAAGTTTCAATTTGATGGCTGGTCGGCTTTAAACAACGTATTGCTTGATTATATTGAATATATCGCTGTTGAATTATCCGACTGTCTTATCGCATGGCGCGCCCAAAATGAAGCGGCGACAACCCTTTTCACCTTTGAAAATGAAAAAAGTTGGGGGTATTACCCGTGGTAACAACCCTTAAGAAAACTTGATTAGTAAGGGTTTTCCGCTGGGTAACCTAAATGAATCCCGCCACCTGAAATTACTTGAAAGCAGTCAGGTCGGGCAACAACTTTTCGTTGCCCGATGTTCCGGTTCTAAATGAAGTGAGCGATAGCGGGTATAAAAAGCATGCCCGACTACGCGGCTGTTTATCGCTCTATTGACGATTTTAGCCGGACAGATTTTGGCGGCTGAATCCACGCTGCCGCTGGGTGAGTTTCAGCCGCAACCGTCTTGATGGCTGGGAGCATAAAAGTTTTAAAGACAAAACCCGCTATGAAAGTTGCAAGCCCTGAGTGGCATCGTGGTGCTAAAAGCCAACAGCCAAGCCGCCGGTTCTGAGTTGTTCAAGGAGCAACGCATTGATCTGGAAAAAACGCCATTTATTAATTGGTTGTGGCGCATTGTCAACTGCTTGAGCGGGCTAAATGAACAAAGCATGTCGGCGGACGATTACGCCGCCCGTATTTATTTGGTGGTCAATGGCGGCTGGCATTTTGGCAAACCAAGGCGATTAGTCAAATACCTCCGGCAAAGCCGGAGGCTTGAAAATATGAACCGCTCAAAGCGGGTTAATTTTGTGCCACCTAAAGGTGGCAATGCCTTAAAATAAATCGAGTTGGTC
>JBAQEN010000846.1:0-4592 GCA_049286765.1 Methylococcaceae bacterium | reverse complement strand
CATAAATATGTTTCATTAAAGTTTAATGAAACATATGATATAAATTAATTCAAATTAGAGTATAAAACTTATTAACAATTCAGTATCTTTGCAATTTAAGGTTTGATTTGTAAGCGTGGTTTTAGTAAGGGTGAACTCTACTCGTCTCTACTCGTTGCTTTTTTCCACCAGTGCCGATAGAACTAATGAGTCGAATGTAAGCCAGATCTTCGCAGGGTAATACAGGAAAGAAACTATATTCCGGTGGGCAGCGACCGTTCGATTGATGTCGATGTGCGCATAGTGGCGGCAATGCATCGATCCTTAAGAGAAGAAGTAAAAAGCGGGCGTTTCCGTGAAGATTTGATGTACCGGTTAAGAGTTGGCCCTATTTTTATCCCGTCCTTACGGGAACGCCGGGAAGATATTTGTTTATTGATATGGCATTTTATCAACCGGCATAACTCCGCCAATTTTAGAAAAATTGAAAAAATAGAACCGCAGGCTATGCGGGTTTTGCTGGATTATCCGTGTCCAGACAATATCAGGGAACTACATAATGTCGTGGAATATGCCTTTGCGGTAGGCCGCGGCATGACTTTACGCTTATCTGAATTACCCGGAATTTAGAGAACCGCATGTTGTCATTCAACAAATCCGGCAATCTGTGCCATTGACAGCCGAAGAAGAAACAGCCGCGATTCGTCAGGCGCTGGAGCAAAGCAAGGGCATGGTCACAACAGCGGCGCGGTTCCTGGGATGAGCCGGGCGACTTTCTGGCGTAAACGCAAATTGTATGGGCTATGAAGCTTTAATTTAAATGTAAAAATTCAAATTGATCTGGCAATATTAAAAATTAGTCAGAACCAATTTTGACATTGGCTAGCGGGTAACGGCCAAAACCGGTCATTGAGAGTTCGGTAATCTATATGCTTTGTTAAGATTGCACTTCGGAGTTGAATCCACGATGTTTAATAACGTGAACAGGTTTTGGAATACCAAAGCAAGTTATTTTTTAGTTAGTGCGCATAGAATAGGTATTTATCCGTATTGTTTATTTTAGTTTGAAGTGTTACGATTTTTTTTATCAAATTGATCTTGAAGGATGAGAATCATGCATATCTTCGTAGGAGGTTCCATACGGGAAGTGCCGAGAGATGTGGACTTGTGCCACCAATTCGTTGTTGCCTTGGGAGCTGCTATTGCGACACGAGGCCATGTTCTTTTGAACGGTTGCAAGAGTTCTCTCGACCAAGAAATCGCAATCGCCGCACAGGAGTCGTTGATGCGCAACAGGGAGAATCCGAAAGATAAAATCATTAGCTATTGCCTTAAGACTGACAAACCAGTTCACTCGGTCGGCACAATTCGTTACTCAGCGCTATTGGACTGGGAAATGTCCCATTCCGAGTTAGTAGTTCCAGAGCAGATAGAAAAGTCTGACGCAACGATCTTCATAGCAGGATCTGAAGGCACTTTCTGGGCAAAGAATTGGGCTATTCACGCAAGAAAGCTTGTCTTGGGCATTCCGCGCTTCGGGGGGGCAGGTGAGACCATCTACTCTCAAGAGCTGAAGCATCTTAGGGACACCTCGTCTGCGGTAGCGCAAGAGTATGAAGCGCTCAACTCAGTCACTGACGACATGTCCAACTACGCAATGGAGGTAGTCAGTCTGGTCGAGCGAATGGTCTTGCCAAGAAACGTCTTTACGATCATGTCGTTCAAAGAAGAGTTTATTGACGTGTTTGATTCTTGCAAGGACGCGTGCAAAAAGTTCGACTTTGTAGCTGAACGAACGGATGAATCTAAGTCGATGGAACGGATTCTTCCCCGTATAGAGCTCGGAATTCAAAAATGTGCTTTCGTGATAGCAGACGTTAGCGGTGAGCCAAGCCCGAATGTTTTCTACGAGGTCGGGTACGCAAAAGGTCTCGGAAAGAATGTAATACTTATTGCAAAGAAGGGAACGAAGCTGCCGTTCGACATCACTGACTTTCAAACCATATTTTGGGAGACACAAAGGGAGCTTAAGGAGCAGCTGCAGGAATACATCGGTGAGTTGGTGGGCATCTATGGCAGACAATAGGGTTTAAATGGCAAGAGTGGGGCGACTATCTAACCCTTCATTTTTAAAACAAATTTGACTGTCTGCAATGGGTCGGAACCGGGCAGTCAATGTCAGATTCAATTGGGAGTAATTTTTGAAGCCGTCAAATCAAGTCCAGAGTTTTACAATTAAACCTGATTCGACTCAAGCTCATGCAACTGCATGTTAATGATTTTGAGCACCGCAAAGACAGCGGCAAAAACCTGATTGGCATGGACGCCGCGGGTTTTACGTATTTCATGGCCGCAATCCCAGGTAATTACACACTCGGTTAATGCGCTGGCATGTCCGCCTTTGGGTATCCTCACTTCATAATCGGCCAATTCAGGTAATGAATAGTCATGTAACTTCATCACTTTGTTGATGGCAACGATAAACGCATCAAAACCACCATTACCTGAACCTGATGCGAGATGCTTTGTGCCTTTAACATTGACCCTTATACTTGCTGTTGACTCCAGATTTAAACCGCTGGTGATAGAGCAGTTGAGCAATTTGATATGCTGATAATTCTTGCTTTCCAGTACGTCCGCAATAATAAAGGGCAGGTCATCTGTGGTGATGGTTTGTTTTGAATCGCCAAGGCTGACGATACGGGCCAGCACTTTTTTCTGGTTTTCCTCGGATAAATCAAGTTCCAATTGTTCCAGATTTTTTTTCAGCGACGCTTTGCCGCTCATTTTGCCCAACGCATAGCTGCGCGTACGCGAGAAGCGCTCGGGGCCCAATCTGGTTTTATAGAGTCCGCCTTTTTGGTCGCCATCGGCATGGATACCGGCAGTCTGTGTAAATACATCGGCGCCAATAATGGGCGCATTGGCCGCGACGCGTTTGCCAGAGAAGTTTTCAACCATGTTGCTGATACGGACGATATGGCTTTCATCAATAGCGAGTTGCATATTCATTTTATCGCGCAATACCACCGCAACCTCGGCGAGCGAGGCATTACCTGCTCGTTCGCCCAGGCAGTTAACAGTGCAATGTATCGAACTTACACCGGCGCTAACTGCAGCCATCACATTAGCAGTCGCCAATCCATAATCATTATGGGGATGGAAGTCAAAGTGCAGTTCCGGATAACGCTTACACATATCGCTCAAATAGCAAAATACTTCTTCAGGCGACAACACACCGAGTGTATCGGGCAACATGAAATGGTTGATACCTGAATGCCGTAGGCCGTCCATCAAACCGTAAACATAGTCCGGGTTGGCTTGATAACCGTTTGACCAATCTTCCAGATAAACATTGACCTTCAGACCTTTCGCCTGCGCGTAATTAACCGTTTGCAGAACATCTTCGGTGTGCTCTGTTAACGTTTTCCCCAATTGTTCGCGGCAATGTTTTTCGCTGCCTTTGGTGAGTAGATTGATAACTTCACCGCCGGTTTCCAGTATCCAGTCAACACTGCGGGTGTGATCAACAAATCCCAAAACTTCGACACAGCCGGCGAAACCTTCCTGTTGCGCCCACTGATTAATGTTGGTAACGGCCTCTTTTTCACCCTGAGAAACGCGAGCCGAGGCAACTTCAATGCGATCAACCCGCAGCGATTGTAAAAGGGCTTTGGCAATATTGACTTTTTCAGCGGGCGTAAAGGATACGCCTTGAGTTTGCTCACCATCACGCAAAGTGGTGTCCATAAGCTGGATAGTTCTGGAATCTGTGGACATGCCTAAAGCCTGTAACTAGCCATTGCAACTATTAACTTGAAATAAGGCACATTAGTTGCTGCATCTTTGCCGCTAAGTCCTTGTAGGTGCGATAATTTCACATTATTGGATACATTGCCGTGTCGAATAATCTCGACCAGGCAATGTTTGTCTGGTTTTTAAGACGGTAGTCCTCATTAAACAGCGCTTAAACCCAAAGCCAGGGATAAGTCTGTTTATGCCGCGTCTCATACTGCTCGATCTTATCGACATGCTTTAATGTCAGACCAATGTCATCCAGGCCGCTCAACAGATTGCCCTTGCGGAACGGATCAATTTCAAAGCTGAAATTATTGCCTGCCGGTGTCGTTACTTGTTGATTTTCGAGGTCAACGACAAAACGAACGCCTTCGTTAGCACTAATTTCCGCCATTAATTTGTCCAGCTGATCTTTGGCTACTTTTATCGCCAGAATGCCATTTTTAAAGCAGTTGTTATAGAAAATATCGGCATAGCTGGTAGAAATAATGGTATTAAAACCATAATCGGCAATTGCCCAGGGCGCATGTTCGCGGGATGAACCGCAGCCAAAGTTATCGCCCGCCACCAGAATTTTGGCGCCTTTGAAGGCGGGCTTGTTCAGCTCGAAATCAGGGTTATCGCTGCCGTCATCGTTAAAACGCCAATCGTGAAACAGATGCGCGCCAAAGCCGCTGCGTTCCACCTTTTTCAGAAACTGCTTGGGGATTATCTGATCAGTATCAACATTACTGCGATTCATCAACGCAGCAATACTTTCATGTTTTTTGTAGGGTTCCATAATTTTTCTATCTATTGTTACAAGGTGCGGATAT
>JBAQEN010000845.1:0-2462 GCA_049286765.1 Methylococcaceae bacterium | reverse complement strand
AGTACCGGGAATGCGTAATGCAGTGCAACGGTCTATCCCTGCAACCCTATCCCTCAATACAGGCCGGGGGATTGACAGAATCAGCTTGGTGAACTCGCCAGGGCAATGGATTCGATGCGGCCGAGTTGCATCATAAAGAGTCATATCTCCAGGCTGGAGTAAAACTTCTCTTCCATTTTGCTCCAGCCGGTAATCGCCGGAAAGTAGCATGACTGCGAAGTAGGCATCCTGGCTGTTCAAGTGCGGCTCGCTGGTTGATCGCTGTAACGAGATCGCAGTGGATTGAATGATCGACAGTTGAGAATTCCCCCAAGGATAAATAGTCAGGTCTTGAGACAAGTCGCCATGCACAGGTGAGGTTAATTCAACATTGGCATATTCCCGGCAAATCACCTCACGCAACCAGTCCACTCTTTCACGCGGCGGAATAGCGTTTGTTGAAAGCTTGAGAACGGCTCGGTCAGGGTTGGCCGGCAGTTTCAGCGATGATGCAGTCACATTCATGGTTCAGAACTTGTTTAAGAAAATAGCCGCTTATTGATTTCATAATAAACGTCGAAACAGCCGTTAGAGTCAAGCTTTAGTTCCGTTTCACACAAGCGGGAATCAGCAAAAAACCTCATACTAAAAATTAACCCGCCTGGCGGCCCACCGCTCGGCAAAACCTTCAAAATACTAAAGGACAACAAAATGGAAGAATTACTTAACCACACCGCATCCCGTATTGCACTTAGCGCCTCCGGCATCTTCTTTATGACGGGTTTGCTGACAGGCGTATGGAAATACCTCTGTATGAGACGGCATCAAAGCGCAGAAGCGCCACACTATGTAAACACCGCCCATCGTGCCGCGCTGATGTACGCATTTTCTGCCCAACTGCTTGCGGTTTTCGCCGCAATAAGTGCGTTTTCTGATCGGGTCAACACCATTGCCGTTATCCCGCCGCTGCTCTTTTTTGGCATCGCCATCGTTCACTATATCAATCTTGGCACGACCACCGGAAGCAACAACAGCTTGCGAGACTCTCCCGACAAAGCCAAGGATTATCTTATCCTTAATATCCTGGCGGTATCGGAAATCGGCGGTTTTTCCGTGCTGTTAGTTGGTTTTTTTCTACGCTTATGGGCTTAAAAAGTTTAAAGATCAAATCGGTCATCTTCTATGACGGGAGTTACCGGAGCCGATAGATCCAGGAGGCTAATCACATTTAATCTGATCGCCAGTCGCGTTAACTCTATATCGCTGGCAACGCCGAGTTTGCGCTTGATCAGGTAATGGCAATTGCCGACGGTTTTCGGGCTGATGTTGAGGGTTTGCGCAATTTCCTCTGTTGTTCGCGCTTCGACCAGCAGCCGCAGAATTTCAAATTCCCGCACCGTCAACGTCTCCAATGCGATGCGTTTACTACCGAGCTTTTCCAGCGCCAGCGCCCTTGCGATGTCGGCGCTGAGGGTGTGGCGGCCTGAATAAACCTCGTGGATCGCGCGCAACAACACTTCCGGCGGACTGCTTTTGGTGACATAACCCAAGGCGCCGGCCCGGCTTGCCTGCATAGCAAAACCCGGATTCTGATGCATGCTGAACACCAGAATCTTCGCATTCGCATCGCGTTGTTTGATACGGGAAATGAGTTCCAGGCCGCTGATTCCGGGCAGGGAAAGGTCTGTAATCACCACGTCGGGACTGCATTCCTTAAAACGCTGATAAGCCTGGGCTCCGTCTACCGCTTCCGCGACCACCTGCAAGCCTGACTGCTTTGCCAGCAGCGCACGGTAGCCTTCGCGAACAATAGCGTGATCATCAACCAGCAAAATTCTGATCATTGCCATAGAGTTATGCCTCAACCATGCAGTGAACCGGCAGCCATGCTTCAATAATCAGGCCGTGAGGTTGAGCGATGGCCAATGTCAGTTTTCCATGCAGTTCAGTGACACGTTCGCGGATGCCGAGCAGGCCAATCCCTTGACCTTCGGTAAAAGGCAGTTCTGTGGCGATGCCATCGTCTTTGACAGTCAAGGTGACCGCATCTGTGGTGATTGCCAGTATAACCTTCGCGTTCGCCGCCGCCGAATGTTTAGCGATATTGGTCAGGCATTCCTGAATAATCCGAAACAGTGTGACCGTCAGCGGCTCTGGCAGCAATGCGCAATCGCCGGTTACGCTCAGGTGATAATGGATTTTGCCGCCGCTGCGCGCATTCCAACCCGATATCAGGCTGTTCAGACCAGCGGCAAACCCCAGTTCATCAAGCTCGGCAGGTCGCAAACGCCTCAATAGTTCACGCACGCTAGCCATCATATGTTGGGTAATCCGGCTGATATGATCGGCTTCACCCACCAACGCCGGGCACTGTTGTTCTGCCGTTTGCGCAATGGATGCGGCAACGGCATTGATGGCGGCCAGACATTGACCGAATTCGTCGTGCAGTTCCCGGGCCAGATAACGGCGTTCTTCCTCCTGAA
>JBAQEN010000844.1:0-1589 GCA_049286765.1 Methylococcaceae bacterium | reverse complement strand
GATAGAAAACGCTCTACTGTCAGCAGGATTCTAGGTTATCAACTTTTGATAATTCTGATAATCACCGCCGGTTTTGCCATCGCAGGTGGTTGGCAGCAAGGCTTATCCAGCGCTTTAGGCGGTGTTGTGGCTTTTATTCCTAATCTGTATTTTGCATTGCGGGTTTACAGAGCTTCCGGGCTCGAACCAAGAAAGATTGTAAACTCCTTTTATGCAGGAGAGTCAGGTAAGTTTTTGTTAACAGCCGCTTTGTTCCTGATGATTTTCCAATTTCCAAATATAAAAATATTTCCGCTGTTAACTGGATATGTAACGGTTTTATCGGTTTTTTGGTTTGCGTTACTGATGCGCTAACACTATTTTTAATTAAAAGAGAGGAACAATGGCTACCGAAGCTCATGCCGCCGAAGGTGCAACCGGGTATATCATTCACCATTTGACTCCGCTACACGCTGGCGAGGGTTTCTGGACATTGCATCTTGATACCTTGTTTTTCTCAGCCGTTTTAGGAAGCCTGTTCATCTGGTTTTTTAAGAGGGCCGCAGAAAAAGCAACTTCCGGTGTGCCTGGATTAGTGCAGAATTTTGCTGAACTGCTGATTGAGTTTGTTGATAACCAGGTTAAAGACAGCTTTCACGGGCACAGTAAATTAATTGCACCGTTGGCATTGACTATATTTTGCTGGGTGTTTCTTTTTAATTTCATGGACTTGTTCCCGGTAGATATATTGCCGTTGGTTGGATCGATGATGGGCATCGAATACCTTCGGGTTGTTCCGAGTACCGATCTGAATGCGACTTTTGCCATGTCCATTTCAGTGTTCTGTTTGATCATTTTTTACAGCATCAAGATAAAAGGTCCCTGGGGCTTTGCCAAGGAGCTCATGTTTCAGCCTTTTGGCCCCTGGCTGTTACCGTTCAACCTGCTGTTGAAATTAGTAGAAGAAATTGCAAAGCCAATCTCACTGGCGCTTCGTTTATTCGGAAACCTGTATGCGGGTGAATTGATTTTTATTTTGATTGCCTTGCTGCCCTGGTATATCCAGCCGGTATTAAGTTTTCCCTGGGCAATCTTTCATATTTTAATTATTACCCTTCAAGCTTTTATATTCATGGTATTGACTATTGTTTACCTGAGTATGGCGCATGAAGATCATTAATTAATATCTAATATTTTTTATTACTTAACTTTACCTTTGGAGGTTTCATGGAAATTGCAAAATTAATTGCTGACGTACAGGGCATGACTGCTATCGCAGTGGGTCTGGTTCTTGGCATGGGCGCTTTAGGGACTGCGATAGGCTTCGGTCTGTTGGGTGGAAAATTTCTGGAGGGCGCTGCTCGCCAACCGGAAATGGTCCCTATGCTGCAAGTAAAAATGTTTGTTGTGGCGGGTCTGTTGGACGCGGTAACAATGATCGGCGTTGGTTTGGCATTGTTCTTTACTTTCGCAAACCCATTCCTGTCTGCTGTACAAGCTGCGGCTGCGGGTTAACACAAGCTGTCTATTTTCAATAGTAACAAGAGGAACGCATCGTGAGTATCAATGCTACTCTGATTGGGCAAATGATTACCTTTGCACTTCTGGTA
>JBAQEN010000843.1:0-2889 GCA_049286765.1 Methylococcaceae bacterium | reverse complement strand
GTCCCCAGCAGAGCTGAGGGTTTACTTATGATTAATTATCCAAATCGAGCTTTTTCAGGCGATATCGAAATGATCGGAAAGAAAGCCCCAGCTGTCTCGCTGCGGCTGTTTTATTCCATTTGTTTTCTTTTAGGGCCTGTGCAATTGCCTTTCTTTCTATTTCTTCTAGATAATCTTCCAGTGAACCCTGATCAGGAGCATATTCTGGGGAGTCTGAGTCTTTATGTGTGCTTACTGGCAGATTTAAGTCATCGCGCTCTATAATTTTTCCATCATATAAGGCGAGAGCTCTTTCTAGAATGTTTTCAAGTTCACGTACATTGCCCGGAAAATGGTATCGTTGCAGAGAAGCTAGTGCGGTAACGGACAACGTTGGCGGTTCGATTTTATTAATTTCCGATAGCCTGGCTATTACATGCTCGGCAAGAGCCGGAATATCAGATCTCCTTTCACGTAAGGGCGGAATATGCAGATCAATAACATTGATGCGGTAATACAAATCCTGTCTAAAGCTGCCTGCCTGAACCATTTCAGCAAGGTTTCGATGAGTAGCACTAAGCAAACGGATATCGACCGGAATCTCCTGGTGTTCGCCGATGGGCCGAATTTTTTTTTCTTGTATTGCCCGTAATAATTTAACCTGTAGCGACTGCGGTAGATCTGCTACTTCATCGAGAAATAATGTACCACCTTCTGCGGCCTGAAACAGTCCTTTTTTATCGGTAATTGCTCCGGTAAAACTGCCTTTTTTGTGGCCAAAAAACTCACTCTCCATTAATTCGAGGGGGATAGCGCCGCAGTTAATAGCGACGAAAGGGTTTTCGCTACGGGAGCTTTTCTGATGTATAAGCCTTGCAACCAATTCTTTACCGGAGCCAGATTCACCACTAATGTAGACAGGTGCCTGACTGCGGGCAAGTTTATCTATTTTTGACCGGATTTCCCACATGATTAATGATTCACCCAACAACTCGTGGCGGGTTCGTCTTTCTTTCGTAGATATTGGGTCAGAAAGTTTAAGTGCACTATTAATGAGCAGTCTGAGGGCCAATAAGTCCACAGGTTTGGAAATGAAATCGAAGGCGCCTTTTTTCATTGCCAGAATCGCCGTGTCCATATTACCGTGCGCAGTAATAACGGCAACCGGGATTGGGTTTGGCGAAGCCTGTATCGTGTCAACCAAATCCAGACCGTTACCGTCGGGCAGTTTCATGTCAGTCAGGCACAGTTCAAATGGTTTTTGTTGTAATAACGCCTTGGCGGTATGAATATTTTCAGCGCAACAAGTTTGAATATCCATTCTATTCAGCGTGATTTCCAATAGCTCACGGATATCAGGTTCATCATCTACAATCAATACCAGTGGTTTTCTCATATTTCAATTTTTGTATGGTCAGCATCAAGTAAACAGAGCCGGAAACAGCTTCGTTTTTCTTTAGTTAAATGATAGCTTAATTTTGCCTGATTTAGTTCGGCCAATTCTTTTGATATGTATAGCCCGAGACCCGTGCCACTGGCTGAGGAGGTAAAAAAGGGTTCAAACAGGTGTTTGATGAGTTTGCGACTGATGCCAGAACCGTTATCAACGACTTCTATGCAAGGCGCATTTTTCAGGGTAAAAGTTTGCACAATTATTTGTCCGGCCTCGGGCTTTCCATATTTCAACGCGTTTTGACACAGGTTGTCCATAATCTGTCTTAAATGTCCTGGATCTATAAGTGCACATAATGGTTCGTCGGTCTGGGATAGCTTGAAGGTATGGTTAGTGAGGCCATGTTCAAGCATGAAATTGTTCAAATAATGGCTTAGCCATGGTTTCAAGTAAATTTTTTCTCGTCTTGAGTCGGCTCTTTTGGAAAGTTGCAAAATGTCGTCAATAATCTGGCTAACACGAATGGCGTTGGTTTGGATGATTTCTGACAAGCGCATATCCTGAATGGGTAAATGCTGGCTTTCTGAAAGTAATTGACTTGCATGACTGATGGCGCCTAATGGATTGCGTATTTCATGGGCAATACTGGCTGTAAGTCTACCTAAAGAAGCAAGTTTACTTTGCTGTAAACGTTGATTATAGAGAGAGATATCTTCAAGGATAATCATGTAATAAAATTCGCTGATTATCGGCAGGGCCATGAAACGACAATGAATTTCTGATTGGTTTGGAAGCTGGAGTTGTACAAGCTGCTCTTTAGGATCGTCTAGCCAAGCCGTAAATGCGTGCGATAAATTCTCTGAAATATCATCAAGGTTGGCAGGCAATAAGGGTAAATTGACCAATTGCAATGAGGCTGCGTTGGCCATCTGAATGGCTTGCTGTTTATTAATAATGATGATGCCCGACTGCAAATGTTGAATAATATACCGGTTGAGCTCTTCCAGTTTATCAATGGTGAGTTTTTGCCGGTCCGCAAGTTGCATGGATTGTTCGCTACGTTTAGCCAAAATATAGGACAACAGTGCAATGGTGAAGAACGCAGCTCCCAGCATTCCAGCATAGGTATAAGAGGTGGATGCAAAGCTGTCTGTATAATCGGCAAAAATCTGTTCGGTCAAAACAGCCAGGCTGGCCAGTGCTGCAAAAAGAATGGAACAACGGCCACCGATTAATAATCCGCTTGATGCGATGGAAACTGCGAGCAACGTACCTATACCGCTATTAACACCGCCACAGGCGTGCATTAATAGAGTGAGAATCAATATATCCGTAAAAATAAGCAGTTGTGCTTGTGCAGCATAACTAGTGAGTTGCCAAATTACGCAAATACCCGAAATAACAGAAAGCAGTAAATAACTGTGACTGCTGAATGCAAATAACCGATGGTTATCAATACTGGTTAAAGAAAAACCCAATAGACCGTAAAATAGAAAAACGAACAGGCTGGCCAGGAT
>JBAQEN010000842.1:0-2901 GCA_049286765.1 Methylococcaceae bacterium | reverse complement strand
TGCGTATTCCGGCTCAAAGCTGCCACCCATTCCAGACGAATGCTGCCACCCATTCCATTTTAAAGCTGCCACTGATTCCGGTTAATGTTGCCACCCCCTGGTGGTGATGTTTTAGCGTTTTTTGATGCGGGATAACTAAACGATATTCTGCTGCCTCTTTTCATCATTATTTAGTAAGCGTGAGGCCAGTCCGCATAGATCGTGGCGCAGAAATTTGGCATTCTCACAATTTTTAGTGAGGATTCATCATGACGAAACAATCACAATGGCGTCGGCACGTCGAAGCGTGGCGTAAAAGTGAATTGAGCCAGGCAGAATATTGCCGTATCCATGGACTCAACCCAAAAACTTTTTCGACCTGGACGCGGCGTAAATTATCGATAGCTCCAAATGCTCAAATTGATCTCATTCCTGTCGAAGTCACACCGTCGGCGGCGCCGATAACCGCCACCGAAACGACCCTGGTACTTCGTTTTACCGGCGGCGCTCAACTTGAACTTTCCACAGCCGTGTCACCGCGTTGGCTGGCGGAGTTACTGCAATGCCAGCTCTAATTGCTAACCCTGGACACATCTGGTTAAGCGTAACGCCGGTGGATCTTCGTCGGGGCATAGAGGGTTTGTCGGGACTGGTGCAACAAAGCTTGGGAAACAACCCTTGTGCTGGCTCGGCCTTCGTGTTTCGCAATGCGTCGGGTAGCCGTGTCAAAGTACTGCTCTGGGATGGCAACGGCGTTTGGTTATGCCAGCGCCGATTACATCAGGGGCATTTTATTTGGCCGCAGTCCAGTGAGCCTTGTTTTTCACTGACAGAGGCGCAGTGGGAATGGCTGGTTGCCGGGGTGGATTGGCGGCGCTTATCGGCTGTTCCGCCAGCACATTGGCAAGCTTAACCCCGGTTGATTTTGGGTCGTTATTTATTAGACAAAACCCAGTATTTATAAGGCCTACAGGGGATATTTAAGGTATAATAAGTGCCATGAATCCTCTGGCTCAACTCGATCAACTGAACCTCGATCCTGCCGCTAAAACGCAGGTGGCGGTGATGCTTCAAACACTGCTTGAGCAGGCGAAACAGGATGCCGCGGCACTTCAAACAAAAGAGGCCGCGCTTCAAGCCCAAGCCGCTGAAATTCAATTCAAAGACCAAAAAATCCAGGCATTGACCCATGAACTGGCTTACATCCGGCGGATTCGCTTCGGGGTTAAGAGCGAAGCTTTATCGCCGTTACAACGGGATGTCTTTGAAGAAGACTGGAACACTGATCTTGCGGCTATCGAAGCTGAAGTTGAAGAGCTTGCTGATGTTCAGCCTTGTACCACCGTGGTCAAACCTAAACGCCCGCGTGCTGGCCGTCAGCCCTTGCCGGATCATCTACCGCGCATCGAACATCGCCACGAACCGGAATCCTGTACCTGTGGTCAATGCGGCAAGGACTTGGTCAAGATCGGCGAAGACATCACCGAACAACTGGATGTCGAACCCGCGAAGTTCTTCGTCCATCGCCACATCCGCCCGCAATATGCCTGTCGAAGCTGCGTAACCATCACCGCCGCACCGATTCCGCCAGCCGTTATTGATGGCGGCATGGCGGCGGTCGGTTTGCTGGTTTGGGTGATGATCAGCAAATATCAAGATCACCTTCCGCTCTATCGTTTGGAGCAAATCGCTGCCCGCCATCACGTGAACCTGTCCCGCACCACCCTGGCTGAATGGGTGGGGCGTGTCGGTTTAGCTTTGCAGGCGTTGGTCGATCGGCTGATTTGGCATCTATTGCAAGGCAATACCTTGCATGCTGATGAGACGCCCGTCGCACAACTTGCCCCCGGCAGCGGCAAAACCCAAAAAGCTTATCTGTGGGCTTATCGCAGCAACGACCTGGAGCCTGCCTCGCATTATCGTTTTCGATTACCAACCGGGACGTAGCGGCAAGCATGCACGACAGTTTCTGGACAATTGGCGAGGCCACCTGATGGTCGACGATTACGGCGGTTATAAAGCGCTCTTCTCAAACGACGGCAAAAACGCCGCCTGTATTGAGCTAGGTTGCATGGCTCACGCTCGGCGTAAGTTTTTTGATTTGCACCAAGCCAGTGGCAGCCCGATGGCGCTGGAAGCCTTGCAGCGCATCGGTACACTCTATGCTATTGAAGCAGAAGGTAAAGACTTAAGCATCGAAGACCGGCAACAACTGCGATTAGAAAAAAGCCAGCTGGCTCTCCAATCATTGCACGAATGGTTGATTGAAACCCGAGTCCGAACGGCCAACGGCGGCACTTCCGCTAAAGCGATGGACTACACGCTCAAACGATGGACTGCGCTGACGCGCTATGCCGAAACCGGTTATCTTCCCATTGATAACAATCCCGTGGAGAACTGTATACGGCCCATTGCCATCGGCAAGAAGAACTGGTTGTTTGCCGGTTCCGAGCGTGCAGGTCAACGAGCAGCCGCTATCCAGACCTTACTCGGTACCGCCAAACTCAATGGACACAATCCGGCCGATTGGCTGAAAGATACTCTGGAAAAACTACCTGTTTGGCCGAACCGACGTATTGATGAATTGTTGCCCTTGGCTCCAGAATGGATCGAAGCGCTAAAACAGAAGCAGCCTGAAAAGGCAACATGGTAGCGACTCTCGCTTACAAAAAACCAATAAATACTAAAGGTTTACTCCTCAGTGGAGGTGGTGCAGAGTTTCAACTGCACCTGCAACTTCTGGAATGCTCGCCCGGTGCTATGCTTGGACGGGTTTATTCCGGCTTACGAATTCGGACATCCCCGGATGGGGCGTCCGATTTTAAAAAACACCAAGTGTTAGACTTTAAGCCGGTAGCCTACACCCGATTCTGTCAATAAATACTGCGGCTGAGCCGGATCGTTTTCCAGCTTCTGTCTGAG
>JBAQEN010000841.1:0-2816 GCA_049286765.1 Methylococcaceae bacterium | reverse complement strand
CTGTTGGGTATGCAACGAGTGAAGCAGGACGGCTGGGGCCGCCGAAGGCATTAGCGGTCGCGTAATTTTTGCCGCTTGTTGGGCAGGGATGCCCAAAAAAGCTTTCGCAAAAATAGCGACTCCCCGCGTTTGTTTAGATTTTAATTTAGCTCTTAATTCGTATTTAAATTCCATCGCATGAATACATGCAGCGGTTGCGGCTCTGCCAAGTTTAGTCAGGTAATAACGATAAGTGCCAGGCACGCGTTTGATCATGCCAAATATGTGCAAGCGTTTTATCTGGCGTGATAGCGAACTATCCGACAGTTTGGGAAGATACAGTTTCAAATCAGCACGACGCAGCCCGTGAATATTAAACTTGGGGTCCAACACCGCGCGTAACAATGCCTGGTCAGTAGCGGCGAAGAAATTAAAGCCCCGCCAGGTTGTTCTTTGGTCGGCTTTAGGTTCGGTGAGTTTTGTAATGCACGTTGTCCATATGAGTGATCATCCAGCGAGGAAAGGAATTCGAGATAGCGTCGGTTGCAGCCGAGGAGAATTTCCCGTAGGTCGATAAGACTATAGATGGACTTCTTAAGCGGTGCCAGTTCCCGCGTTTCCGTCCTGTTTTTGTGTTCCACCTTGCGGTGGTGTTTGAAAAAGGAGACATCGTTGGTAGTGGTTTCGATGTGCAGCACTCGCCCGTACTTGTCGTAAATTTTGACTGAAGCGCTGCCCATGCGGTGTTTTATGCAAGTTCCTTCAATACGGGTAGACAAGCGACTGCCGATTTCCAGGGCTAACCGGGGTGTTACCTTTTTGCCTAGGAAAGTGGATACAGTTTCAGCTTTGACGGCGATAACCGCTTGACGGGACATCTGTTCGTAGAGCGGTTTTAGCGCGGCTTCAGAACTAAACACGAGATCAGTCGAATACTCGGTTTGCATCAGACTCCAATGATAAGTCTGAGCAAAGGTTTCGAGCACTGGGCAACACACATTGACGTAAGCATCGAGAAGCCGATGCAAATCGTCTGGCCGAAGCGCATCGGCCAGTTGTTGCGCCCGCGCGAAGTCGCCGATTTGAATAAAGGCGTTATCTGCCATGGCGAAATGGATGGCCTCTGCCGTGAGCTTACGCACCAGCCAGGAATGGCCGTTGCAATAGAATTGCAAGCGGAATGGACACTAGGTCGGCACGTGTAAATAACAGAGCCCCACTTCGGCATCCATAAAATAGAAATAATAATGCAGGCATTTGCCAGGGGGCGAGCGCAGGTAGGTTTTATGGCTTTGTTTGTCGTGCCAAGACTCAAAGGTGGAACACGCTTCCATGGCCGAGAGAATATGCACTAAACCGGGATGATCGCCGCGTTGCACCAGGACTTTCGACACGAGATCTTCTTTACGCAAGTGCGAGTTGTTAACATGCTCGATGGCTACCCCGTGAGCCTTGGCAATGATCTGAGCATTTTCACAAATCTTGTTGCGTAGCGGATCGGCAAACACTTTGGCGTAATCGAATACCTTGATCTGGTGGGCATAGAGATAACTCGTCATACCGCGGGCATAACAAACCCCTGGTAAGGTACCCGTAATGACAATACGGTCATAGCAGGAAAGGACTCCAAGGAGATCATGCTTATAACGTTCAGTTAGCTGTGTTGTCATGACTAAGCCCTCACGGAAAAAATAAGGTGGGTAGGGCTTAGTTTAACCTTTTTGGTTCCGGCTTGTCCGGCTTAGGTAAAGCAGGCATAGGCCTGCCGAACCACGTCAGTCTGGAGTTTCAGTTAGCGCACGCCCTGGCCAGCGATGCAGTCAATATACCGCTGGATTTTACCAGGCCTCGAACAACATTTAAACTTGCAGGGCTATCAAACTCAGAACTTGCAAGACCGCGCAGAAAATCACTCTGAGTATTTGCAACGGCCAGATTTCGGGCGTTTGTTAAGCGCATCGGCGTTGGACCATTAGCAATACACCGCGCAACTCCAGGTTGATGCGGTGGTCGTTGTTGCCGACGGTTTATCGTCTAATGCCATTGAACAGCATGCTGAACCGTTTCTGAGTTTATTGCTGCCGGAACTGCAAACATACGGTTACAAACTGTCTCCAGCGTGTCTTGTAAAATATGGACGGGTAGCCCCATTGACGATGCTATTGCAGAACGCTATGTTGTCAGGCTGTATATCGTTTTGATCGGGGAGCATCCCAGCTTAAGACCACCTGGCAGCATGGGTGTTTACTTTACTTATCAAGTCAGATGGGTCTTAAGCACCGGTACTGACTGCAATTGTATAGCCGATTTTCATAAAAACAGACAGAGTTATAAGCAGTCATTGAAGAAATTGCCGTTCTTAATCAATGAATCCGAAAATTACAGCTTTCGGCGCCAATTTAAAAGACGAGACTACTGACACAACTCTGGAAAATCAATTGCAACAAGCGAATTTTTTCTGGATTGATGGTTGAGAATCGAAATTAAGAGCAGCGGGTAGTCTGTACTTTCTGATTATATCCAGCCCCCTGGAATCGAATATGAGCCTTAATGTTTGCACTCAAAAATATTAATAATTGAGTTTTCCTCGCTAATGGTTTCAAGGTGCACATCAAAACCCCAAAGTCTGACCACATGTTTTAATACTTCATCGATGCTCTTGTCCAGCGGCATATTGTGATATTGGGCATGCCGCAAGGTTAGTGTTCTGTCGCCTTTCCGGTCGACATTATAAACCTGGATGTTGGGTTCATTACTGCCCAGATTGTATTGCTCTGATAAAACCTGCCGGATATATTGATAACCAATTTCATCGTGTATGGATGTTACCGCTATTT
>JBAQEN010000840.1:0-4744 GCA_049286765.1 Methylococcaceae bacterium | reverse complement strand
CATTTGCTCGACCGTATGCGGGGACATTTTACTCTGGTTGGGATCGAAAAACCGGAGTTCCCGGACGACTGCAGTGAAGCTATCATCGAATTTATCGGTCACGCCTGCAGCGCTATGGAACATGCAGTGGCCGCATCACGCATTTATTTTCGCGACCCGAAAGCGGTCCATGACCAAATTCATAAAATTCAATACCACGAACAAGAGGCGGAGAAAACCGCTATCCGCGTGCTCAAAAGTATTTTTGCCGGCGATTATCCTTTGGAACGCAAATGCCAACTTCGCGATCATTTGTTGCACATCGACCAGCTCGCCAATCAGTCCGATGAAACTGGCGATGCTTTGGCTATCTATGCCGTTAAGCGTTCAATTTAGTTGGCCGGTACCATGATCGACCTGGGTTTTTTCATCTTTCTCTCCAGTGGCTTATTTTTAGGCTGGTCTTTGGGCGCCAACGATGCCGCCAATATTTTCGGCACCGCTGTCACCAGCCGAATGCTGCGTTTCCGTACTGCGGCAATCCTGTGCGCGGTATTCGTAATTATAGGCGCGGTGATCAGCGGCGCCGGTGCCTCCCATGGCCTTGGCAAACTCGGTGCGGTCAATGCTTTGGCGGGATCTTTTACCGTCGCTTTGTCAGCAGGGTTAACCGTTTATACGATGACCAAATGGGGGTTGCCGGTTTCGACCACCCAGGCGGTCGTCGGCGGTATCATCGGCTGGAACCTGTTTAGCGATTCTCCAACGGATCTGGCTTCGCTCAGCCAAATTGCGGGTACTTGGGTTGCCAGTCCGATACTGGGTGCGCTCTTCGCCTGGCTTATTTACCTGGGACTCAACGGTTTGATTAACCTTGTAAAACCGCACTTGCTGTGGCTGGATCACTGGACGCGGCTGGGCCTGGTGTTAGCCGGGGTGTTTGGGGCCTATAGTTTGGGTGCCAATAATATTGGTAACGTCATGGGGGTATTTGTCTCTTCTTCGCCGTTGCAGGAAATTCAAATTGGCGAGTTGTTTGCACTTTCTGGACCGCAACGCCTGTTTTTATGGGGCGGTTTTGCTATTGGTGCCGGGGTATTTTTTTCGCGGCCGGTTATGAACACGATTGGTAAAGGTATCGTGCCAATCGGGCCTCTCGGCGGCTGGGTTGTCGTTGTTTCTCAGGCGCTTGTTCTGTTCATTTTTTCGTCAACTTCGCTACAGCAATTTGTTACAGGCTTGGGTCTGCCGCCTATTCCGCTGGTGCCGGTGTCCAGTTCCCAGGCGGTAGTCGGCGCTGTTTGTGGTATAGCGTTAGCGCGTGGCATAAAGGGTTTGCGCCAAATACGCTGGTGGGAACTCGGAAAAATAGCCGTGGGCTGGATCTCCACGCCGATTAGCGCGGCGCTTATCTGCTATGTGTTGCTGTTTATTGTGCAAAACGTTTTTGAACAACAGGTTTTTATAAGCCCTGGTTATCCAAATGCCGGTATCGAGCAGCAAAAAGTTAATGATCCGATGCAGGACCTCGAATTCGGCCATTCCTCTTAACAAGTGCTTATACCCGCCGGACGGATAGTCTAAGTCAGCCCATAGGTCAAGCTTTTTGCCCACGGAATAAAAGCGATAAAATGCGGCCAGCAATGCGTTGAACACCTGGCTTCCACTGCCATGGTAGACCATCGTAATTTTAGTCTTGTCCCCATTTGCCGGTGTCTTGAATTATTTATTTTTCGACCGGGAACTCGACAATGGGCGCGTTTTCCAGCAGCTTCTGAACCACAACCATCAACGGCGCTGGATCGATTTTGTTCATAAACGTGGAATAGGTGAGCAAAGCCAGTAAGGAACGCAGGTCACTCGCCCATGGTGGCAGGTAACGTGCGGGCCGGCAAAGTCCCATGGTGGCCAGCTCGCACAGTGCTGGAATGTCCTGAAGTTCCAGTTTTCCACAGAATAACAGGCGCAAACAGTCGGATCGTCCGGCAGAGAAAATTGCACGAATCACAGTGCTCACCTGCAACAGGCCGAAGAGATAAACGACGTCCTTCGTGAAAGGCGCTCCACCAGTGATCACCCCGCCCCGAAACACGCGCAGGGCATTTTCGAAAGATTGATCGGGATTGCCGGTGCGCTCAAGAAAGTAGTGATAAACCTGCAGGAAATCGGCGCCTTCGATCGCCATCTGGATGGCAAAAACACGGTCTGCCAATCGGCGCAGACGATCCAATTCGATGGTGCCGCTGATGATTTCCGAGAACACGGCAAGCCCTTCCTGAGTGCGGGTGGTGCAGGGGTGCCCGGCGCCCAGAATCGGCAGGTCGGTCTGAATACGGCCATTGAGCGATGTGGCCACATGGATATAAGCCTCGTGGTTCAGCAGCTGCGCCGCATCCCTATCGGTGAAACGGGCATCTCGGCGTATACGGATCTTGTCTGCGGTGGCCAGGGCGTTGGCGGACAAAGTGTCAACCAGTGTCACGTCGGGTGCATCATCCGCGAAATGCAGGCTCACCGCCGCCCGGATTTCCCTCGCAACGTCATCGGCGGTAAGATGGGCAGATGGCGCAACACCTAAATCAATGCGGGCGAGCTGGTCGATGACTTCTTGAACGCTCTGCGCGAGCTCAAGCGAGGTGACGGGGAGGTTAGCGCAAAGACGCAGTGGGTTCGCCGTAGACCTGCCGCGAATTCTCGAAAAACACCGGCGTACCGACGCCCGCCAGCATGCGGGCGCCGGTTTCGATGCTATTCGCCTGCCGCTCCAGCCATAGGTCAATAGGAGAAACCGGAATGATCATCCGGCGCGCTTCACGAATGATGTCGATGGTGGGTTTCGCATCGAAGCCGGGATATCTGATCTCCGGCAATTCTTTTGCGCCTTTGGCAAAAAAGCCTTGTTTGACTGACGCAGGCCAGTCTATGAACCGAATAATCAGTACGGGGCGAGCCCCATCATAGAGCAGATGGGCCACTTTTCTTATTCGTTCCTTTTCCTTCTCGATGGTTTTGGTCATGTTCGATTCCTTCTATATCAACAGGCAAAGCTACTCTACAAGATTTTTGTATCAAATTAAACAAGACTGTATGTACTGCAGAATATCAAAACACATTTACAGCAATGATACTAATCATTATCCTACCAATTCTTTCCTTCAAGTTTTTCCCAGGAATCCTGATGCAAACCAGAAATAGTTTACATATCGATTTAAATCCCTTAAGAACTGTTTTCCTTATCAGCCTATTGGCTCTGTTATTGTGTTCCTGTGGTAAGAAAGAACCGGAAAAGGCTGAACTCACAGCGGTTCGCCCCATCAAGTTGATGACCGTAGGATCTGCTTTGACGGGCCAAGTGCGAAAATTGCCGGGAACGGTGCGGGCGACTGATCGGGTCGACCTTGCTTTTCAGGTAGCCGGACCGTTGATCGAACTGCCTGTTAAGGAAGGGCAGCGTGTCAAGAAAGGCGATTTGCTGGCCAGAATCGACCCTCAAGACTATGAAACCAGCCTTCGTAATGCCAAGGGAACCATAGCCAAAGCTAAAGCTGCCGTCGATTACGCTGTTGCCGAATACAAGCGCTATGTTAATGTCAAGGCAACCGATGCCGGCGCAGTCAGCGACTCTATCGTGAATTTGAAGTATACCGCCCAAAATGTTGCTCGTGCCGATTTACAGTCCGCCGAAGCAGGGCTGGCCGCGGCCCGGGATCAGTTAAACTATACCCAGTTACGTGCTCCATTTACCGGTGTTATCGCCCGCAAGTACGTTGATAATTATCAGGAGGTCACCGTCAAGGAACCGATATTGAGCCTTCAGAATATGACCGATGTTGAAGTGCTGGTGGATGTGCCTGAAATGATGATGGTGCCGATACGAAAAGCCAAACCCCGCGTATACGCAGATTTTGCTGCCGATCCTTCACGGAGTTTCGAGCTTAAAATCAAGGAAGTTGCGCTGCTGGCCGATAATTTGACGCAAACTTATCAGGTCGTTATGGTCATGCCCGCACCGGCCGGCATTCGTATTTTACCTGGCATGACAGCATCCGTGTCCTTTGAATTTGCCAGCATGCCCACGGACGAAAGCAGTATCATCGTCCCTGCTATCGCCGTCTGGGCCGATGACGCAGGTAAATCGATGCTCTGGGTGGTGGATTCAAAAACCATGGCAGTACATCGCCGCGCCGTTACTACCGGTGATTTGACCGGAATTGACAGTATAAAAATCACGGAGGGTCTCAATCCCGAAGAAATTATCGCCATCAGTGGCGTCAGCAAGTTGCAGGAAGGCCAGGTAGTTAGGAAATTGGAACAACTTTGAGAAATAGGCTGGTTGAGGTACGAACTCCCTCCCCAACATTTATGTTTATCCGATTATTTTTTGGGTTTCACTTCTTGCTTTACAAGCCGCTGTCGCTCTATTCAACCGCATTGCACATTAAATTCCATCAATAGATCAAATTTATACTTATGAAAAAGATAATCTTCGCTTTTCTGGCTCTCAGCCTTTTAGTTTCCTGTACTTCCACTGAAATTGTAAGCTCATGGAAAGATCCAGCGACAACTATTTCAGGTAATGAGATAGATAAGATTCTTTTTATTGCTCTTGTTAAGAACGAATCCTACAGGAGGGTAGTAGAAGATAAATTGGTGGCTCTGTCCAAGGGTAAAGGGGTTGCTTCTTACACCTTTGTTACGGGTGACAACCTTACCAAAACCGATAAAGAAGCTATTACTCAACGGCTTAAGGCTGATGGTATTGACC
>JBAQEN010000839.1:0-4700 GCA_049286765.1 Methylococcaceae bacterium | reverse complement strand
GTTGACCACTAACCAATACAAGGCGGGAACCGTCAGTTATCTTAATGTCATGATTGACCAGGCGGCTGCTCTCGCGAATGAGAAAACGGCTGTCGATCTTCAGGGTCAACGCTTGAGCGCTTCGGTCTTTCTCGTCAAAGCCTTGGGCGGCGGCTGGAACGCATCAAAGCTACCAAGCCAGGATCAAGTCGGTGGCGAGGTCAAGTGGTCCCAGTTTCTGCCAATTCCAATAAATTGATATACGCAATCGACCAAAAGTCTTTTACAAAATAACAAACCATTTACCGCGAAGAACACGGAAGTCACGAAGAAGAATTAAATCTTCATGTTCTTCGTGGTTTTCTGGCTTACCGTGAAAGTCCGGTAGATCGAGCAACGTCTTTTTGTTGCCCAACATTCCGGGCAATTGTCGGGCACAATGAAGCAGTGCCCGGACTACGATACTGATGGATTTTACAACATAACTCGCCTGATCAACTACTTCCTCAACGACATTTGTTTGGCGTATTGAGCATTCTTTAATTCAGCATCAATAATTAGCGATGTCATCGTAAGAGAACCTCCAACAGCCTGATCGTTGAAATAGGTGACGGTTTCATTTTCCTGTTTCAGGGCAAGAACATAGAGCAGCGGCAAGAAGTGTTCGGGAGTGGGTACCGCCAATCGGACCGCGTTGCTCAGTGACAGATAATGAGCCAGTTCCGGATGACGGTTCTCGTTGATCAGTCGCTTGAAAAGTTCGTTAGCCTCAATAGCCCAATCTAATCCATAGGGTTTATTTAAATCACCGGAACCATGAACCGTGGACACAAGCCGGCTCAGATTATGCACCATATTTCCGCTGCCAAGAATGAGCACGCCCTTTTGCCGGAGGGGAGCCAGTTCGTTCGCCAGAGCATAATGCTCCGGCGCCGGTTTGGTAGAGTCCAGACTCAGTTGGATTACAGGAATATCGGCGGCAGGAAACATTTGCATCAGTACGCTCCAGCAGCCATGATCCAGGCCCCAATCCTGATCCAGCCCCACTTTAATTTTTTTCAGCGCATCCTTTACCTCTTTCGCCAGCCATGTGCTGCCCGGAGCAGGATATTGCACATCATATAGCGCGCGGGGAAAGCCGCCAAAATCATGAAGGGTGCGTGGCTTTTCCATGGCCGTGACCCAAGTTCCCCGCGTTTCCCAATGCGCTGAAATACACAGAATGGCCTTGGGTTTGGGCAAGATTTTAGCCACTTCCCGCCAAACCTTTGAAAACTCATTATCTTCAATAGCATTCATCGGACTGCCGTGCCCGATGAACAACACAGGCATCGGCTCTGCGCTGTTCTGAGTGTTGTTCAGTTTATCCCTTTCTTTCTGATTCATGGATTACTCCTTATGGCAAAGCGCTGTCTCAATAAAGGCGCGGAATGATACCGATAATCGTCAGGTATAATGGGTAAGTGGTTTTAAGCCTTTCGCGTTAGTAGTCTTGCTATACGATGCCTTGGCAGGTTAATCCTGAACAAGATTGGAACAGTGCTGTTTAGCTGTGGCCGGAGCATAGATAAAATCACTATTTTCAACTTGTTCGCTTCCTGAGGCGACAGGATGTTTTTCTTTTTCCATTTCCCAGCGTTTTTTGAAATAGTCCAGGAAAAGGTCGGCAATATTCCAGTGTTCCGATTCAAAAGATGACTGACTTCCAGCTTTGAGTTCAGATTCCCAATTCAAATAGGGCATTTTCGAAACCGGTTCGGTCAAATAAAAACTGTTGTAGACTTTAACTTTTTTAGACTCATTGGAGATAATAATAAATAAGGGGATGCTGGGTAAGCCTTCATAGATAAAAACCCCTAGTGAGCCCTTTATCGTTTCATCAATACGACTGATCACATCTTCCAGCGATACTTTAAATAACTTGGCGTATTCATTAAATTCGTGTGGATTAAATCCGGAAGTTTCCGTTGCGCGCAGTTCACCAAATATGGAATCGGCTTTTAAAATCAGCAACCTGAAATGGACGCCGTTTTTTATCGCATTTTCCATTTCCCGTGATTTGTTTTTGAAGCGAGGATCAAAGGTAATTAGCCAATAAACATAATCGCCGGGCTTCAAGCCTTGCATAATTTGACTGAAATCGAATTCTTTATTGGTGATGCCAGAAAAGCCTCGTTTAACCGAATTTAACAAAATGCTATCGACGTACTTTAAAAGAACTTCACGCAAGTTACTTATCGATTCTTCGCGCTCCTCAGCCGCACTTAACCAATGATGAAAATAGCCAACAGAAATAATAACGGATAAAAACAACCCAAATTCTGAAATGATCTTGAATACCCATGCATATTCCTTACTGGCAAAATCAACAGCAAAGACTCCAAAAAGTTTATAAATAGTAAACCCGCCAAAGATCAGAACTAGAGAAAAAAGCCATTTCAATTTCTTGGTAGTTGTTAGTGTAGACATAGTTTTATTTCACAATTTTATGGTTAAATAATGTTTAACTGATTAATAAGTAACTATCGGGCTCTATAAAACTTATACTCTACTTCAATTATAATTGACAACAATCAGTTTCAAGACTAATTCGGCTGAAGCGAGTAGACTGTTTTTCCAACATTGATCAAACGTAGTTTTAATCATGGACACAAAAATTATTTTCCTATCTGGATAAATCCTGAATATTTCAGCTCAAAGCAGATTAAAAAGGACTCATTGTGCTATTAGATTGTGAACAAAATCTTGCACCCTTTGATGGCGAATTGTTTTTAATTAAGCAATTTTACCCGTTGCCTGAGTCCGACTTGCTGTTCTCAAAGCTGAAAAGCACATTGGCATGGCAGGAAGAAGAAATTCTTATATATGGAAAACGATGCAAGGTGCCGAGGCTGATATGCTGGTACGGCGATCCAAGCGCCTGTTATCGGTATTCCGGGGTCGATCATCAGCCATTACCCTGGACGGATGAACTGCTGCTCATCAAAGAAAAAGTGCAAAGTTACTGTCAATCAACTTTCAATAGCGTATTGGCCAATCTGTATCGTAACGGCAGGGACTCCATGGGTTGCCATGCCGACGATGAAAAAGAACTGGGGCAAAATCCTGTGATCGCATCATTGAGTCTCGGTGATGAACGACTATTTAAACTGCATCATAAAAAACGTAAAGAGACCCTGGATATTAATCTTGGCCACGGAGATTTACTGGTGATGGCGGGAACGTTACAGCATCATTGGGTACATTCGATACCTAAAACCCCGAAATTAAAAGGACCTAGAATCAACCTGACTTTCCGGAAGATTATTGTTTCTTTATAGGGCTTTACTTCAAAAATCCGGTATGCATTTTACCCGTCAATGATAAGACGTTGTGTAAATTATGGACAAAAAGCATATATCAGCTAATAAGAGATTTACTCACTGGAAGTGCTAAGTTTTGAAAATTATGTTTTGCACCTACTTATTGACCCAATTATCCAACTTTCAACTGTTTTAAAGCAGGGAGCAGAAAGCAATCGACTGAAATCAAAGCTGAATCATTAATTTTCCTTGGAAAAGCGGCTCGAACACATGCCCGGCAATACCCCTGTTTTGTTTGCAAATGAGTGCCGGAAATTGAAGTTTCTTTCTTGACGGATAAAAGGTTTATTGTTGTTATTAGATTAATGAGCACGTGCGGCATAACACTTTTAGATCAGGGCTCTATAGTTTGATGCTGTTTTTTTCTTGGCTGCCGCCAACTTAACCAGTTACGCTTGTTACGAAAAAATATATTTATGATTTTGCAGTGATAAAATAACAGTTGAATTTGTTTTTGGAAATCAATTAGGAGGAACCTAAGATGATAGCCTGGTCAGAGTGTTTCGCCACACATATTGAAACAGTGGACAACCAGCATAAAAGACTTTTCGACCTGCTTAACAAGCTGTCCGATAGTTACAACAAAAATGGGCCTTGTGAGAACTCAGTGAATGAAATATTAAAATCATTAATCGCCTATGCAGATGAACATTTCATCGAAGAAGAATTATTGATGTTACACGGTAAGCTGGACGAAAGACATATTAGTATTCATCGCATGGAGCACAAATCTTTTATCTACGATGTAAATAATATGTGGACACATTTATCTTCGGAAGAAGATTTACTGTCACTTACCGAAAATCTAGTTTGTTTTATCACCTCCTGGTTAACCTACCATATATTGGGCACCGATCGCGTAATGGTGGCCCAATTATTGTCCATTCAACACGGTGCAAGTCCTGAACAAGCCTATGAACTACGTAACAATTTTAAGTACGATGCGGCTGTAACACGATTGATGCTGGATTCGGTTTTGGATTTATGGCGTATTTCAGCGGAGCGTTGTTATAAATTGGAACAAAAATTAGCCCATTTAAGACAATGAGAAAAAATGACACCGGGGAGTCGCTATATTCACTGAACACTTGTTTGGGCATCCTTGAAATAAATAAAGTACCCGCCTGATAATAAACTTGATTGTGGCCAAACAAAAAGCTTATATCTCGGAACAGAATTTTATATTTTACTTGTAACAACCGTCAGCGCATTGATCAACAAAAGCTTCTCGTTTATGCGCGCAATACCAATATACTAGGCTCATCAAGGTAGGACAGCCAGTTGCCCGACTGCCCCCTCACAAATCCCGGCGTGCGGAATTACCGCACCGGGCTTTTCAACGTTGTTCGCTTCGCACAT
>JBAQEN010000838.1:0-1910 GCA_049286765.1 Methylococcaceae bacterium | reverse complement strand
ATCCAGCGATGCGGCCGCGCCTGTTGGATTTAAGGTCACCGGGTTTGAAGGGAGACCAGTGCCAACGGCATTCACCCCGTTTACTTGTGCGGTATATTGCGTGCCGTTGATTAAACCGGTGATGGTCGTTCCGGTCACATTGCCCGGAACACTGAGTGTCTTCGAGGTAATGCCATCTCCATAATCAACAGTATAGGAACTGATCGGGCTGCCGCCATCTGATAGCGGCGGTTGCCATGCCAGCGCCGCGGCCGCGTTGCCTGACGTGCCAGTCAAATTTTGCGGTGGTCCCGGCAGCACAGCGACTTGTGGCGTGACAGTATTGCTAGCAGGCTCTGAAAGCGCGCTAGAACCAACTGAATTGGTGGCGCTGACTTTGAATGCATAAGCGGTTCCATTGGTGAGGCCGGTTACGGTTAATGTAGTAGGCACAGGCGATGTTGCAGTCGTTGTCTGGCTGCCGACCTCATTAACTAAATCGGTTGATATAAACTCATGTACCGTATAACTTGATGTTGGTGCACTGCCACTCGGGCCCGGCGTCCAGTTCACCACGGCCAAACTGTCGCCTGCCTTCGCGGTGACGTTAGTTGGCGTTCCCGGCGCGGTGGGCGTGGTTTGGTCGCTCACTATGTATACTTTTCCTTCAAGCTGACCAACTCCGCCTGTCGGATCGTCGGCTATCAAAACGTCGGGAATGGAAACTGCAGCAGTGTCTACATTGATGCTGGACGGCAGGGACATGCCCGTGGCCCAATTCTTAGTTATCTGTGCCGTGCCATTGGGATCATCGATTTTGGTAACCGAAGCGACATCAGAAATAAACAGTGAAGAGCCGTTTGGCGTAGCTCCGAACTGATTGCTGCCGATTCCGGAGGGAATGATCGCTGCGTCGCTAAATATGGACGCCGCTGCACAGGAGCTGGGGTGATTGGGCGTAACGCACTGATCGGCGTTGTCTATTTTCCAGGGAAAGCCGCCGTCCAAGCCGTATAAAGTGTGATTGACCCAAGCAAGCCCCAGCGTTTTCCTGCCGTCGGTGCCTGCCCCGATCGTTTGGAAATTGCTGCAGGGCACAGTAGCGGCGCCCGGCCCTCTGATGCGCATTATGTTGCCGCTTTTAAAAAATCCCAGATAAAGGTTGCCATCCGGACCCATCGCCATGGAGGAAGGACGGTTGCTGGGCACGCCGCAACTTGAAGCGTCGCCAAGACGCGTTGCTTGTCCGTCAACCGTTCCATGGCCACCGCCGCCGGTTGGCAGAAATTTCTGGCGCACCACGCCTTTATTCAGCTTATTCGCCACGTCATCGGCGATATAGACTAATTGCGCCTGGGGATCGTAAACGTTTGGGCCACCAGTAGTGCAAGTGGCAGAATTAATGGAGCCGCTTCCCAGTGGGAGTGTGGCTGCGGTATCCAGGTCTGGATCGACACGGCACAGGCCGCGTAAATGGTCGGAAACCCAAAGATGCCGAAACGGCAGACCTGTGTTGGGATTGATGCCACTGCCATTCGCGATGAAACCATTCAATGGCGCGGTTATACCATTCGGAACAAAAGTCGATGTTGTTGCAGCACCAGCTACAGTTGAACTCATTCCAAGCAACAACACGGCGACGGATTTTCCTAACATTAAAGCTGCGCCGCCAGAGACTGCGCAGGGAATCAATTGTTTATTTTTAGCTACTTTCATTGTATTCACCACTTATAATGATCAGTTATCGACAACCTATAATTTATTAATACCTCTTCAATACATTCGATTATTCCAAGCCAGATCCTACCTAAAGGCAAAAAACCTGCGACAGCTATCCAAGTGTCTTGCTAACTATATGTCGGCAACAAGGCAAAAGGTTCAATCGCTTTTAAATATTTTTTAAACCCGAGCGTGACAGAGAACAGCTATTT
>JBAQEN010000837.1:0-3197 GCA_049286765.1 Methylococcaceae bacterium | reverse complement strand
TTATTTGATTACTGAAAACGATGCCAATTTTATCGGCTGTCATCAGACGATTTTTCTGGAACGTTATGATATGCTCGCCAATGCGGCGGAAAATGCGGTATTTTTACTGAATTCGCCGGAGCCGGCCGAACGGGTTTGGTCGTCGCTGCCCGCTAAAATGCAGCTGCAGATGATAGCCAAAAAAATCCGTTTTTATGTTATTGACGGCTACGAAGTCGCCGAAAAAAGCGGCATGGGTAAGCGTATCAATACCATCATGCAGACTTGCTTTTTTGCCATATCCGGCGTGTTGCCGCAGGCCGAAGCGATTACCGCGATTAAACACGCGGTCGAAAAAACCTATGGCAAAAAAGGACAGCGTATCGTCGAACTGAATTTCAAAGCGATCGATGAAACGCTGGCCAGTTTGCATGCCGTTCCGTTGCCTGCAAAAGTAACCAGTCAATTCGATATCAAGTCTGCGATTTCCGATTCCGCGCCTGATTTTGTCAAACGGATAACCGGTGAAATCATTGCCGGTAGAGGCGATGCGTTGCCAGTCAGTGGCATGCCGGTAGATGGCACGTTTCCGACAGGCACGGCAGCTTATGAAAAACGTAATCTGGCCCTGGAAATTCCGGTTTGGGAAACCGATTTGTGCACCCAATGCGGCAAATGTGTCATGGTTTGTCCTCATGCGGTCATTCGCAGCAAAATTTATTCGACTGACGTTTTGGCGAATGCTCCCGAAACCTTCAAACATGCACTGATGCTGGGCAAGGATTTTCCGGCCGGGTTGGCAATCACCTATCAGGTCGCACCCGAAGATTGCACCGGCTGTACTCTGTGTGTTGATATCTGCCCGATCCGGGATAAATCCAACGCCAGCCGCAAGGCGGTGAATATGCGGCCGCAACCGCCGCTGCGCGAAAAAGAGCGCGAGAATTGGGATTTCTTTTTGTCCATACCCGAATATGACCGGCGGTTATTGAAAACCAATACCATAAAGGGTTCGATGGTATTGCAGCCGTTGTTCGAGTTTTCGGGCGCTTGTGTGGGTTGTGGCGAAACGCCCTACATAAAATTGGCTTCGCAGTTGTTTGGTGATCGTATGGTGGTTGCGAACGCCACCGGTTGTTCTTCTATCTACGGAGGCAATCTGCCAACGACACCGTGGACTAAAAATGCCGAAGGCCGCGGGCCCGCGTGGAACAATTCCTTATTCGAAGACAATGCGGAATTCGGTTTGGGGATGCGGATCGCCCTTGATAAACAAAACGAATATGCCAGGGAATTGGTGGCCTCACAGCGCGCTCAAATAGGCGGCGAACTTGCCGATGCCATTCTGAACGCCGGCCAGTCTGATGAAGCGGGAATTTACGAACAGCGCGAGAGGGTTGCCGCACTTAAACAGCGCCTGCAGTCATTAACCGTTCAATCTGCCCAAACCTTGCTTCAGCTAGCCGACCGTCTGTGCAAAAAAAGCGTCTGGATTATCGGCGGTGACGGCTGGGCTTATGATATCGGTTATGGCGGCCTCGATCATGTTTTGGCGAGCGGGCGTAATGTCAATATTCTGGTTCTGGATACCGAGGTCTATTCCAATACCGGCGGGCAAACCTCAAAGGCAACACCGTTGGGCGCAGTGGCAAAATTCTCCGCCGGGGGGAAAGCGACGGCTAAAAAGGATTTGGCATTGATGGCTATGGATTACACAAATGTTTATGTCGCCCATGTCGCTTATGCGGGTAAAGATATACAAACCCTCAGCGCGTTTCTGGAGGCGGAAGCCCACGACGGCCCATCCATCATCATCGCCTACGCACCTTGTATCGCGCACGGTGTGGATATGTCCAATAATCACAGACAGCAAAATCTGGCGGTGAAAAGCGGGCATTGGCCGTTATTCCGCTTTGACCCAGGCAAAATAAAACAGGGCAAGAACCCGATGCACCTGGATTCTGCGGAACCGTCAATCCCTTACCGCGATTTCGTGAAAAGCGAAACCCGTTTCAGCATGCTGTGGCAAACCCATCCGGACGACGCCGAGCGCTTTCTGGAGCAGGCGCAGCAGGATGTAAAAAACCGCTATCATTATTACAAACAACTGTCTGAGCTGGAATGGAACGAATCGACCAGTGTTTCAGCGGTGAAAGCTCAACTCAAAAGCGAAAGCGCCAAGGAGACCGACAATGGTTGATTTAACGACTGATTACTTAGGCTTGAAACTGGCTAATCCCCTGGTGCCGTCGGCGTCGCCATTGAGCAAGGATGTGGGCAGTGCGCGCAGACTGGAAGACGCAGGCGCATCGGCGCTGGTGATGTATTCGCTGTTCGAGGAAAAAATCGAAGCCGAGGAACAGCAAATGGAGCGGTTTTTTTATAATCAATCCATAGGGCATAATGAATCGGACTCGTTTCATCCGGTGCCGGAAAATATTCAAACGTATCAGGAACAGTACCTGGAGCAACTGCAAAAAATCAAGTCAGCCCTGGCGATTCCGGTCATCGCCAGTCTGAACGGTACATCCCTGGGGGGCTGGGTTGAGTACGGCAGGCAATTGCAACAGGCGGGCGCTGACGCCCTGGAGCTGAATGTTTATCACGTGGCTGCCAATGCCGAGGAAAGCAGTGATGCCGTCGAAAACCGGTATCTGGATATATTGCAGGAATTAAAAGGTCAGGTCAGCGTACCGATCGTCATGAAAATTTCTTCACAGTTCAGTTCCCCCATTCATTTTGCAAAACGCCTGGAAGCCGCCGGAGCCAATGGCATAGCGCTATTCAACCGTTTTTATCAACCCGATATTAATCTGGAAACCCTGGAGGTGCTGCCAAAACTGGAACTGTCTTCCCCATCAGAAGCCTTATTACGCATACGCTGGACAGCCTTATTGTATGGCCGGACTCAGCTTTCCCTGGCAGTAACCGGCGGTTTCCACCAAACACCGGATGTGCTGAAGGCGCTATTGGCCGGAGCCGATGTGGTGCATCTTTGCAGCGTATTGCTAAAACAGGGCGTGGGCCGCTTGACCGAAATCCTGACTGAACTGGAGCAGTGGCTGGCCGAGCATGAATATGAGTCAATCAGTCAGCTGAAAGGCAGCGTCAGCCAGCAGCACGCCATCGATCCCAGCGCTTATGAACGCGCCAATTATGTCCAGGTACTGGATAGTTATTCCAGCCCGGCGGGGGTGTTGAGGTAACTTAAATGTCGG
>JBAQEN010000836.1:0-2527 GCA_049286765.1 Methylococcaceae bacterium | reverse complement strand
CCTCCATTGGAGGGGTCAAGAACACGGGGATCGTTTATAGACTGGCGTCCCCATGTGTAGGCCATCCAGTTATTATCAGATGGCCATAATACAGGCGCGAAATCAGCCCCAGCGCCATTGTCCCAATAAGGCGTTGCACCGGACTCATAGTCGTGGGCAGAGGAAGAAGCAGGCATTAAAATGGTCAGAAAAAGGGAGACGATGAAAAGGGGCAAAACAAAAGATAGCAACCTTATATTATGGTGTCTTAAAAAGTGCATCCCGCGGTATTTTAAATTAGATCCATGTCCATGTTTAATTTGACGACGCCGGTTATCCATTGTTATTGTTAGTCCTCCCGTTTTCATGATGTGAAGCCCCTTTGGTACTAATTATACGGATACAATTATATATTTTTATTCATATATATATCCATGTAAAATTGATATGACCTTTGTGACAACTCCACCTTCTTCACCATTGCTAGTATATCGGGTAGTTTGGAGTATCTTCAACCCTACCTGGGTAGGGTATTTTCACGATTCATGCCAACTTAGGGAAATCTGGACTGGACCGTGGTTATTACAACAGAAATAATCAGTGCTTTGGTGACAGGGACAGGGTCAGATAGAACGCTCTGGTAAAAAAATTCCGGAGGGGTCAAACCAGCAATACTAATCACAACCGCCACCACAACCGCCACCAAAAGCGGCACAATAATGCCAACAATTGCCCACATAGTTGCCATCTCAGGAGTTTATTATTTAGAAGCAAAAGATTACTGATATTTTTTTATTTCAAACTGACATGCTACCCGGAATCAGGACATATAAAATTTGATGACCTTTATAATGAATGTCAGATGCAAACTTTCAGCAGCAAGCCTATGCCTTTGCAGAATCCCCATCTCTCGTGTCTAAACTAAAATCTTCTATCTGTCATTCCACGACTCGATCGGGGAACCCAGTGTTTCCAGGAGGTTCTGGATCCCCGGGTCAAGCCTGCCTGCCGGCAGGCAGGCCCGAGGATGACAACTTATTGATTTATAGACAGTCACTATTTAGGTATACTTGACTTAGTTTTTTTTGACCCTTTTTTTTTGAAAATAAGTAGAATAGACGAATGCCTTAAAGATACAATTTTTGAAACCCATGCGCTTTGGCATGAGCATTGCATATCAGGTTGGAAATTGAGAATAACGGGGAAAGGAGGTGCTGCTTGACGGAAGGAGTCGCAAGGTTCCGGATGAGTGCTTCTGAAGAAATTATTAATAAGGGCTTTAAGCCTGAAAGCAAAAAGGAGGATAAAATGAAAAAACAGATTTTGTTTGGCATTATTTTTGTTGCGGCTTTAATGGTATTTTCCATGGTATTTACCCCTGCGGTTTTTGCAGGCAACAAAGAGCACACCATAACCATAGTCAATAATTCCGACACCGATCTTAAGCCTGCGAATAATACTCACAGGGTGGGTTATACCAGCACTACCGCCTGCTCGAAACTTCCCCCGGATAGCTGCAGCACTTTAGATATGGTCCCGCCGTCCACGATTGCAAAGAATTCCACTGCGACGATAAAAATGATTGGTCCTGAGGGCTGCAACGTTTCAATGTGGCAGACCTATTATAAACCGGGAAACGCGGGAAGCCTGGGGCAGATACAATGCTCGAGAAGCCCGGTAAATGCATGTAACAGTGTCAATCAGAATTACACCTGCACCGTCTCGCAGGCAAATGTGAACTCCGCGAAGAATGGCACTAATACTACCGGCGCTGTGACCGTGCAGGCGCAGTAGAGGCATGAAACAAATTTACGACCTGATCAGGGTAAAAATGGCCCGATAATTTCAGGGTGCTTTCAGTTATAGACAAACGGTACGCCCCTCATCAGAGGGGCTTACTTCTTGGGCGTTGCGTGCTTGAGTCGAAATTATGAACAACAGGCTTTGGCCTGAAACGCAGAAAGGAGAATGAGGTGAAAAAACATACTTTGTTCAGCATTATTTTTATAGCAGTGTTAATGGTATTTACCATGGTCTTTGCACAGGCGGGTTTTGCAGAAATCACCATAACCATAGACAATAAATCCAATACTGCTCTTAAGCCAGTCAAAAATCAACACAGGGTAGGTTATGTTAGTACAACCAGCCCTGCGACATGCCTCCCGAATGTCCCCGCGGATGCCTGCGGCATGGCAGATCTGACGCCACCCTCAGAGATTGCAAAGAATTCCACAGCGGTCATAAAAATGAGTGGTCCGAAAGGCTGCGACCTTTCGATGTGGCAGACCTACTATAAACCGGACGTGAAGGGAAACCCGGGGCAGATACAATGCTCGAAAAGTCCGATAAATAAATGTAACAACTCCAGTCTTAATTACACTTGCACCATCTCTCAGGCAAATGTGGACTCAGCAAAGGGTGGCGGTGATGTATCTGTTTCCGTGCCCTAGATGCATGAGAAAAATTGCCCTCCTGATTATGGCAACAAACGCCCGATAATTTCAGGCGGCTTTCAGTTATAGACGAACGGTGCGCCCCTCATCAGAGG
>JBAQEN010000835.1:0-4873 GCA_049286765.1 Methylococcaceae bacterium | reverse complement strand
TGAAACAGGTAACGATTCTTATCGATTTAAACAGCGGAAGAAGATTAGCGAGACACAATAACCTTATATATTATCTGGATATTTTTCGACGCTTTTTACTGGTCAAATTTGGATGCTGATTGACATCCCGGCGTGAGTGGCGAATATCCATCGCTAACCTGTAAGGACTTTAAAAAGATTCTTGCTTACTTGGGTTTCGTTGCACCCGTCCTACCCAAGGCATGTCACACGAACAATGGGTTAAAGAGGAAAATGGCAGGTTGTACAAGGTAACTGTCGATTGTCCCAAAGCGCCTTTTTCTCAGGCTCTTATCAAGAGCTTGGCCGAACAAGCCGGGGTAAAGAAGAAGGATTTTTACCGGATTTTTCAAACAACTTTAGCAGGGCAACACCGGCTTGTTTGTGTCTGAAATTCAGGCAAGGTTGTGGTTTGTTATGACTTTTTATTTTCAAGTGTGACGTGAGTGTGACGTAGAGCACTAATGGCTTGATTAAAACTATATAACTTATTGATTTTATGGAGCCGATGAACGGAATCGAACCGTTGACCCACACATTACGAATGTGTTGCTCTACCAACTGAGCTACACCGGCGTTGCGTTAGATTATATATTATTTACTAGATTTTACACATACTGGTTTCTCAAGAGTAAGCCGCCTAGTAACGTGTTCATGTTTTGTAAAACTATAGTTTGACAAAATACGATCTAATTGTTACCTTAATAATGAAATGATTAATATACAAATCGAAAATAATTAATTTCATCATATTTGATTTTGTTAAAACTAATAAAGTTATATGTGGTCGAATTCAATAAACTTTATCGATTAATTGTCGTATTTTCAGAACGATAATTGGTGAATTACGTTTTTAAGGCACTCTGTTTGCGGGGATTTGATGTTATGGCTTATTTGAATGTACGGTTGTCAAAGCAGGAATTAGGCGTCGTTGTTGATACAGTTCCAGGCGAAACTGAACAACTGGCTAGCAATGTTAATAAAGTGACAGATCACGCTGAGAATTCTAATTTTCAAATAGCACGCCTGTTAAACGAACAGAAGTCGAAACTGATAAAGGCCTTGTCAAAATTTCCCATCACAGCTTTGTGGTTGTTGAATGAATATGAACAAAACGGTTATCTATCTGAACAGGATGATGGATCAGGTTTATCAACAGAATTAACAAGCGCATTAACTGATATTAGAAAATATTTTCAGATTCTATCTGGTAAAAACTTGAATGATGCGGCTTATGTCTTTGATAAGCACAATTTAGAAACAGCTTTGCACCTTTTTTCTTTTACTTTTCAAGATTTGACAAGGCTTGTTAATATCATCGTTTATGCTTACAAGTTTAGAGGTCTTTGTTATCAACTATCGACACACGGTGTTGAAAATGATGCCGATTTAATTATAGGACGGCTGGAAGGAATATATAGGCGTAGTAATATCAATGCCTCTCAATGGTCAGCCATGATGAAAGCAGGCTATGATGAACAGTTTCTCTTTTTATCCAGTACCGACATGCATAAAAATTTTGCAGAGGTGGTGTTTTCCGAACATCATTGGTTAAGATACCGGCAACAATTAGCCTCAGCAAATTCCAGATTAGTGTTATTCATCGCTAATCAATACAAAGGTGGTTTTTTAGATTTTGACGATCTTGTTCAGGAAGGACAAACAGGGTTATTAAAAGCAGTCGATAAATTTGATTACCATTTGGGTTTTCAATTCTCAACATATGCCGGTTACTGGATCAGGCAAGCCATTTCAAGGTCTTTGTCCCGATGCGAGAGAGTCGTGCGTGTACCTTGTGGACAAGTGGCTAATATTAATAAGGTGTTTCGCATCAAAGACCATTTCATCGCACAAACGGGCAGAGAACCAACTATTAAAGAATTGGCCGAGAACGCAAAACTATCGAATGACGAAATAAATACTATTTTATCGATTTCACAAACAGCCATGTCTCTTGATGGTTCTGAAGATGATGAAAATTCATTTGCCCCCATTGATTTTCTGGAACAGCAAGTTTTTACACACTCATTTCGAAAAATAGCGCAATCCGATCTTGAAAACCTGATAAGCAAGGCTATTAAAATGCTTAACCCTAGAGAGGCGAAGGTGATTTGCTGGCATTTTGGCGTTAATTCAGACAATGAAATGACTTTGCAGGAAATCGGCGTAGAACTTAATTTGACTAGAGAGCGTGTAAGGCAAATTCAGGTAATAGCTCTTGATAAAATAAAACGCATTTTTGGCGAGCAATTAATGTGTTTTTTGTGATATACAAAACCGTTAAAGATAGATACTATTAAATCCTACTAAATTAGTAAGATTAATATAAAATCTTTAAATATGATGAAAGGGTGACATCGGAATGTTGATTTTTTAATGCGCATAAGGTACACGCAACGCTACATAATGACCATACTTTGAGGTCAGAGGATAAGATGATGAAAAAATATATATTAACAGCTCTTCTTTGGAGTGTTGTGTTAGCGGGCGCATTTCTCATATATAACCGCGTCAACACTACACCGCCGGTGGACGATTCGATAGCCTATTCGGAATTTATCGCCAAGGTTAAGAATAAACTGGTTGATCGTGTAGAAATGACCGGGCAATCAATTAAGCTTCGTACCTCGGATGGTCAAAACTTTGAAACTTTTAATCCGAATGACCCCCATTTGATTGATGATCTTTTAAGTGCGGGTGTTCAGATAAGAACTAAACCACCTGCACAACAATCGCTTTTTATGCAGATATTTATCTCCTGGTTTCCTATGCTTCTTTTGATTGTAGTGTGGATAATCTATATGCGTAGATCCCAAGGCGCAGGCATGGGCGGTAATGCTTTTGGTAAAAGCAAAGCCAAGCTGCTCGAAGAAGACAAGCTTACCGCTACATTTGCCGATGTAGCAGGCTGTGAAGAAGCCAAAGAAGAAGTTGCTGAGCTGGTCGATTTTTTGGCTGACCCGCTAAAATTTCAAAAACTGGGCGGACAAATACCGCGCGGAATTTTAATGGTAGGTCCTCCAGGCACAGGTAAAACTCTGATAGCCAGAGCAATTGCAGGTGAAGCCGGGGTAAAATTCTTCACTGTTTCCGGCTCTGATTTTGTTGAAATGTTTGTTGGTGTTGGTGCGTCCAGGGTCAGGGACATGTTTGCTCAGGCTAAGGAACACGCGCCTTGCATTATCTTTATTGACGAAATTGATGCGGTCGGTCGTCAAAGAGGCGGTGCAGGCATGGGCGGCGGCAATGATGAACGTGAACAAACACTCAATCAATTGCTGGTGGAAATGGATGGTTTTACCGGAAATGAAGGCGTTATCGTTATCGCCGCAACCAACCGCGCTGATGTTTTGGATAAAGCCTTGCTCAGGCCGGGGCGTTTTGACCGTCAGGTCAATGTTGGCTTACCCGATGTAAGAGGCCGTGAACAGATTCTGAATGTACATATTAAAAAGGTACCTGCTGCAACGGATGTTATTTTGAGAGATATAGCTAGAGGAACTCCCGGCTTTTCAGGAGCAGATTTAGCCAACGTTGTCAATGAGGCCGCGCTATTAGCCGCACGTTCTAACAAGCAAGAAGTGAGCATGAACGAACTTGAAAAAGCCAAGGATAAAATCCTGATGGGGGCTGAAAGGCATACGATGGTCATGACCGAAGATGACAAGTTATTAACTGCGTATCATGAAGCTGGACATTGTATCGTCGGACAGTCATCGCCCGATCACGATCCGGTTTACAAGGTCAGTATCATGCCCAGAGGCAGAGCGCTGGGTATCACGATGTTTTTACCGGAAAGAGATCAATACAGCGCCAGCAAACGCAAACTGGAAAGTCAAATAGCCAGTCTGTTTGGTGGAAGAATTGCAGAACTGATGATTTATGGCGGTGACCGTGTGACTACAGGCGCCTCGAATGATATTGAGCGGGCTACCGAGCTGGCGCGCAACATGGTTACTCGCTGGGGCTTTTCCGACAAACTCGGTCCCCTGGTTTATGGCGAGGAAAATGGTCAACCGTTTATGGGTTATCCGGGTTCGCAGGGTAAGAAAGTGTCCAGCACTGTCGCGCACCACATTGATGAAGAAATACGTGCGGTCATAGACCGCAACTATCAACGCGCGGAAACAATTTTGCAAGAAAACATCAGTATTTTGCATAAAATGGCTGATTCCTTGATGAAATGGGAAACCATTGATAAAGATCAGATCGATGACTTGATGGCAGGCAAAGACCCGCGGCCACCAAAAGATGACAATGAATTACCTGGTAAACCGACTTATACAAAGCAGGATAAAGTTGATACCAAACCGGTAACAACCAACATCAACAAAAACAAACCTGCCGGACAAGTTTGAGGTGCGCTTATTCGGGGACTTTGAGTCCCCTTTTTTGTTTATTTTGATTTGTAACCATCGGAGTCTTAAGTAATATGAGCCAAATTGCTTCGGTACTTGAAACACTGATTCAGTTTATTCTAAGCCTTCTTCGGCTATGTTGTTGAGGAGGCCTTCACAGGCTGGAGTTACTGGAATTTTAATGGATGCGTTACAAAATTAAGATTTGTGGCTTTGTGAAGGACTAATCAAAGTACCGGTAACACTGCCAAAAAGCAGGAGGTTTTTCCAATAACTCTACCGAAAGTTATTGGAAAAACCTCCTGCTTTTTATGCTTTACATTGCGGCGGTATTTGCTTTTATCGCAAAAGATATGTGCCTTGTTAAAATGGTGCGCAAACTTTGCAACAGGGTTTTGCACGGGAATGCAAGCAATTTTGTTCGGTTTTTTACGTTTTTTCATGGTTTACCTCTTATAATATGCGCCATGTAATATATAGCACTACTCAGAGTAAAT
>JBAQEN010000834.1:0-5329 GCA_049286765.1 Methylococcaceae bacterium | reverse complement strand
TCACCTTTAACCTGTTTGGAAAGAGACTCCTGCACCTTAGTTTTTAGGCGGTTTTCCAGATAGTCGTTAATTTCCACCACTCGGGCATTGAGGATGCGATAGACGCCAAAATCTAGTTCAGGTTTATCAATCTGGAATATTTCTTTTAGTTTCTTAACGAGGTCGTCGTGTTTGCTCATGGTGAGTTTAGTTAGGATGTTGTGTAAGTTCGATTTGTTAACGCCAGATTGCTCGTATTTTCCAGTCATCAGGAAAACCCATGCGTGCTGGATCGATATGGTGCCGGTTTAATATATCAAGCAATCGGTTGCGCCAGTGGTGGTCTGGCGCAATACGATTCATCAGATATAGCGACATTACTAATGTGTTGTAGATACGACGAGGTTCTTTTGGGTTGAAACTGCTGAGCAGTACTTGTGGCCGTTGTCGGGGAAGTTTGAATGTGAAAGTGAATTCGCGATTCCATAAGCGGCTGTGATGGGCACAGAGATTGCGCACAGTACTCAGGTGATGCATAAAAGATACCAGGTTGACTTCATCACAGTCATACCTATGCGCCACAAGGTTGCGATCAGCGCCGCTTTTTAGGTTGGCATACCATTTGGAAAGCTGACCAAGAGTCATGACTTCCACTACCGCCCAGATAGGCGGCAATGGCTCAGCATAGGTTGTCAATAGATGCTGGATGAAGGCTTCTTTGCTTTGGTGAGTGTCTTTTTGTAATTGAGTGACATTCTTGACGTGATCCCAGGATTGCTTAAATAACTCAGGGTTCAAATGAGGATGCGTGCCGTAGCGATGTCCCAACTGGAAAGCCACAGACGTGCGGATGGCAACTTCAATGCGCTCAATTGCATCAAGCACCAGTAGGCGTAATTCACGATCAAAGATGTACAAGTCTAAGACTTGTTCAAAGCGGGTTCCAGGCTGGAATGTATGCGTGGTGTGATCGGACTCAAATGGTAGCCAGTAAGCGGTCAACCGATAATAATTTATCTGGCTAAGGTAATGCTCTGCTAATGGGGTGTCACTGATAACCATGCCACGATAGCGTAACTGGGTAATCTGTTGATTAATGGTTAATGCTGGTTTGGTATAGGGCTGCTTAGGCATTCAGGAAGCCCATAAAAAAGAAACCCCTCATGGTGCGCAAATCTTACGGGATGCGTGAGGGGTGTTGTTAGCACCATAATAGTGAGCGCATACAAATCCGTCAACCACTTTTTGACTATTTAAGATTGCTGTTTCTATTAGCACGTCAAATCACTTCCCATTCAATGATGAATAGTCGTTCGGATTCTGTTTTTTGGGTGAGGCGACGTTCCAGTGTTTCTATTAAGACATCACGCTTTTCAATAATGCTGTCTTCGACCTGAAAAATCTCTTGCCTCTGGCGGCGTTGCTGTTTCTCCAACTTTTGTATCTTTTGCTGGATGTCATGCTGTTCGTCAAGATTTGTGGCGAGCCTAGCTTGTCGTTGAAGAATTTTAATTTGCTCCTTGGTATCTTTAAGTGCTTTTTCGGCAGCAAGAACTAAATCATCCGCCCATTTTTCAAGTTTTTCACGCGCTTCATTAAAGTGTTTATTGTTGGCTTCCAAAGATTGGCTGATGGTGGCTTTAGTGTGCCGCTGTGCCTCAGCAATCAATTTTTGGGTAATTGGTTCGGGTATGTTGGCTAAGCCTGTATTTTCTGCGATACAGTTAAACAGTTTTTCACAGGTTTCTTGCTCCAGAGGTAAGCCTTGGTTATCAATAGCTGAGAAAAGCAGGTGTTCTTCACGTTCATAGCTTTCAATCGCCAGCGCATTTAAAGTTAGATACCCATGTTTGCCGCGCAGTGCTTCTATTACATGCAGGCGAGTGGGATGCTTGCTGATATTAAAAACGATGTGTGCCGGTGGCGTGACCAGTGCTTTAGCCTGGTCGATGACAAATTCACCTAACGGGTGCGAAAGACGGTAAAGAAATGCGCCGTATTCTGCACGCATTTCTTCGGCTGTTTCTGAGGTATGTGGCTTGTTTGCGCTGGGGGTTGATTTGGATATAAGGTGATAACGACCTGCGGCAATAGCCTGTGTAGGTGGTTTGGTAAGATCAAAGGCCAATACATCATCGTCGAATTTCGCCCGCTCATTCAGCATAAAATGGGACAGTGACCAGAAACGTTTACTAAAGCGATCAAGCTGGGCTTTGGCGTCGCTCAACTGGATGCGTAATCGCTCATGTACATCTTCGTCAAAGTTATCGAGTAGCATTTTTCGGGTGTCGGTCATCCGTGCCTGGATGCGTTCATCCATTTCCGTTTGCAGTGCTTTAAAGGCAGCATCAATTTCTGCTGGAGTTCGGCATTCCTGGTATATAGATAGGATACGCTTTTCAAAATCTACGCCGGATTCAATGCTACCTAGCACGTCATCGGATGCGCCAAAAACGCCATTGAACAAGTTGAATTTTTCAGTCAGCAGTTCCAGTACGCGTCGGTCGGCTTCGTTACGTTCGTTGAGGAAGTTGATTACAACTACGTCATGCTGTTGTCCATAGCGGTGACAACGGCCTATGCGTTGTTCTACTCGCTGCGGGTTCCAGGGCAAATCGTAGTTGATGACCAATGAACAAAATTGGATATTGACACCTTCGGCTGCCGCTTCAGTGGCAATCATAATACTGGCTTGGTCGCGGAAATGTTCGATCAAAGCAGTGCGAATATCGATGTCTCTCGAACCAGCAATACGGCCTGTGCCTTGGTTAGCCATTAGCCAGTGTTCATAAATAGCAGTGGCTTCCGGACTGTTGTTGGTGCCGCTAAATTGAACAATCTGGCCTGCATAGCCGTTGGCCTCCAGATAGTCCTTCAGGTAAACCTGGGTACGGCGTGATTCGGTGAAGATAAGCGCCTTACGTTGAGCGCCAGTTGTTGCCATTTGTTGAAAACCGATTTCCAATGCACTCAGCAAGCTGCGTGTTTTAGTGTCGGTGCCAATGCTACGAGCCCACACGGACAATTGCGCCAGTAAGTCTATTTCTTCTTTTAACTGCTTACGGTCGATGGTAAGCGGTAGCATATCGCCACACTCTTCAGGTGGATCAATATCCAGTATTTCATCGAGCAAATCGTCTTCGATGTCTTCTTCGCTAATTAGTTGTTCGGCAAAGTCAGGATCATCCTGGGTTTTTTCATTACGCAAGGCTTCTAATCTAGCCTTCATGGTCTCAAGCGTTCCGGCAATCGCCACTGATGAAGATGCCAATAGTTTGCGTAGAATCAGTTCGGTGAGATGTCGCTGACGATGCGGGATGGCATAGCTGTTCGGACGCAACAAAAATGCCGTCACGGCCTCATAGAGGCGGTGTTCATCATCGGTGGGGCGGAAGGGTTGGGTGATGGCATGGCGCTCGGTGTAGCGGATATATTCCGTGACCTGGTTGCGTAGGGTGCGCCGACAAAATCCTGATAAACGCTGCCGCAAGCCATCCATGTCGCCACCTGCCGAGACATATTGACTGCGGAAGGCATTGACGTCACCAAATAGGTGTTCATCAATTAGAGTAGAAAGACCATACAACTCCAGTAATGAATTTTGCAGTGGTGTCGCTGTCAGCAGTAACTTGCGGCAATCCTCCAGCGCCCAGCGTAAACCTTGGCCAATTTTATTACTTTCTCGGTAGGCGTTACGAAGCTTATGAGCTTCGTCGATGACCACCAAATTCCAAGCAATGGCTTTTAGTTCATCACGCATCCGGTTGGCATAGTGATAGGATAGGATGATAATGGCTTTTTGGTTGAGAGGTGATTGCTCCTTTTTGATAGTATCGCGCCATGTTTTAGCATCCAGCACAACCACAGGCAGGTTGAATTTCTCTTCCAGCTCCAGTGCCCATTGTTTGCGTAATGATGCAGGGCAGATAACCAATAATCGTCGTTTGCGTTCTGACCAATACTGGCACAGGACAATCCCAGCTTCAATTGTTTTACCTAAACCCACTTCGTCAGCAAGCAAGACACCTTTAGACAAGGGGGATCTTAATGCAAATAAAGCAGCTTCAATCTGATGTGGATTTAGATCGACACTGGCATCAAATAGAGATTGTGATAGACGCCCTATACCGTCAGTCCCATGACGCCGAGTAAGCTCATGCGCGAAGTATTTTGCGTGGAATGATGTGATCATTTATACGTGGATTTAACTGTCTCAGAAGATTTAATCGCTAAATGGCTAATTTTTCCCATCCCGTCCAAAATGTAAAATTAGGGTTGTTTACAACTTTGTCCTTCCCGCCTTAGGTGAGTGTTGGCATGGGTACACTTTCCCTGAGTTAAACTCGATAGCAATGAAACTTAATGGTGAATTGGAATTAACACGGTGAGTCAGTACCAGCGTACTTATACAGTGTTGTACGTGAAACCTGGTAACGCTGAGCAACGGTGGTTATATTGACGGATGGATCTCGCATTAACGCCTTAACTTCTCGAATTTGTTTGTCATCAAGCGCTGGCTTTCTTCCGCCTTTCCTGCCTCTGGCCCTGGCTGCCGCTAATCCGGCATGGGTACGTTCGCGAATTAAGTTTCTTTCAAATTCAGCCAAGGCCGCAAAGATATGAAAAGTCAGTTTACCGTTGGCATTCGTGGTTTCAATCTTTTCTGTCAGGCTTTCAAAGCCAATGCCATCACGTTCAAGTTCGGCGACAATCCTCACCAGATCAGGCAGTGATCGCCCCAACCTGTCTAAGCGCCAAACAATCAAGGTATCCCCTGCCCTTAAGGCTTTACGGCATTGCTCAAGTTCAAGCCGTTCCGTATTTTTGCCACTGGCTTTTTCTTCGTAAATAACATCGCAGCCGGCCTTTTTTAAGGCATCGTTTTGGAGGTCCAAATGTTGATCATCGGTCGATACTCTGGCGTAACCAATCTTTTGATTCATGAACACTTTACTTGTTTTGATAGATTGACGGCAATGTTAACATTTTTACCCCTCTTTCACTATCAAAAAAGGGTGGTTTTTGGGTTGTTCATTAAACCTCCGTTTAATGAACAGTGACGGGCAGCAGTCGGCCATTACTGCCTGTTGCGACAGGCCATATTATGGCGATGAATATGACATCCTAATATTCCTAAAACTCCCGTTAGCAATAAAAGCCCTCCGTAAAAATAATTATCTTTCATTTTTCCTTTGCCCTCCATTGTGAAGGGTTATATTCTCTCGTCCTAAAGTTGTATAGGCGGAAAAAGATAATTTGTTTTAGCGGATAACGGGTGCTAATAAACAAAAGGCTCTAAAGCTTCACGAGACTTAAGCTTGTAAAACAGCTTCTAATTTTTTCCATTGTC
>JBAQEN010000833.1:0-10962 GCA_049286765.1 Methylococcaceae bacterium | reverse complement strand
GTGCGTCTGTGCATGTTTAAAGCCCGAGCCGCTGCTGAAATATTACCGTCAAACTGCATGAGTACTTTTTGTAAATGTTCCCATTCCAGCCGCTTTACCGATAAAGGATGTTCACTAATCAAAACCGAAGAGTCGCCTTCATTTTTATGAAGGGCATTAACAATTTCATCCGCATTAGCCGGTTTGGTCAAATAATGTATGGCTCCAAGTTTTATGGCTTCAACTGCTGTAGCGATACTGGCGAAGCCGGTTAGCATGACACAAGAGGTATTAGCATCTAAAGAAATCAATTTTTTAACCAACTCAAGACCCGATTCATAGCCAATACGCAAATCAATCACTGCATATTCGGGTAGATTTTGCTCAGCGAGAGAAATGCCGTCAGCCACATTGGTAGCAACGAGTACCTCATAATTTCTTTTTTCTAATGCGGACTTCAATACGTTACAAAAAGTTTCATCGTCATCTACAAGCAACAGACGCGGTTTATCCATATCATGAGTAGTCATTATCAGTCTCTGTATTTATAAGGGGTAAAGTGATTTCCACGCAGGCGCCGCCTGGCTCACAGTTATAGAGGTTAATTTTACCGCCTAAGCGATTAATCGTTGAATAGGTTAAAAATAATCCTACCCCCAAACCACGTTTTTTACTGACCACCGGGTGCTTACCTGCAAACTCGACTAAATCTGAAGGGAAACCTGGTCCAAAGTCGCGAATCTTGATAGTTAAATTCCATGAATCCCATGTTGCGTGAAATTCAATGCCTTGCTCAAGCGGTGATGCCTCGGCTGCGTTATTTAAAATATTAATAATTGAATGTGTCAACGTACGTTCAGCAATTATTTTGGCTTCAGTTGCAACATCGGGATCAATTAAACAATTTAATTTTGCAGCAGGCTTATGCGTGCGCCATTGCTTAATTACATCATCAATGTAATCAGCGACAAGTATCACGCTACCTGATTCGGCTCGCATTTCACCGGCAGAGGCTGACATTACCGACAGCGTTTCTTTGCAACGATTAATTTGTTGTTGCATGATCAGCATTTTTTCGTGCAGATCAGGGTAGCGATGACTCGGGTACTCCTGTTCCAGCTCGTGAGCCACTATCGCAATAGTGCCTAACGGCGTTCCCATATCATGAGCTGCACTGGCTGCTAATGTTCCCAACGCAATAACCCGCTCATCCCTTAATGCATTTTCTCTGGCTTCAGCCAGGCTTCGCTCCTGTTCCTTGAGTGTTCTAGCCAGTTCAACAACAAAGAATGCAACTAACCCGGCGCTGAATACAAAACCAAACCACATGCCGAACATATGTAAACTAAAATAACTTCTGTCATTCATGAGATGAGCATGCTGCAACATTTGATAATTCTCGATATCTGAATGCAGCAGCGGCGAAGGATCGGGCAAATGAGGCTCTATAGAGGGTAATGGAACATTAAAAGCGATTAACATCGTATACAGGGAGGTCGTCAAAATTACCATATACCATGCATAAGCCTGAGGCAACATAATTGCCGTAATAATAAGGGGTAATAGAAACACCCAGGTGATTGGATTTGATGCGCCTCCAGTCAAATATAATAACGCTGCAATGGCAAAGACATCGATTGATATCTGCGAGAAAATCTCCAGTTCAGTAACCGGATCATCAGTCTCCAGGCGCATTGCCGTATAGATATTGAGAGCGCCCGTCGCTGCCACCACTAACCAGAGTTGCTGCTCCGGCAGATGAATATTTAGGCCAAATGTAGATAGTATGATAAGCATTCCCTCACCGGCTATCATCAGGTTCCTGAGAATAAATAACCACTTCAAATTTTGTTGGGCAGAAATTTCAGGTTTAGGTGAGACGTGTGAAAGCATTTTTATTGGCTCTATTTCAGGAAGATATCAAAGATTAAAGGCACAAGAATTTTTGCCTTTCGCCTTATTTCTTTAATTTGTTGGTAAACTGCGACAATATGTCACATTTTTATTTGCATTATCTGTTGTTATTATTAATCTAACTTCAAAGCTCTATTAGAGCTTTAAAGCTGAAAGTTGCGTTATATCACTCCTAATAATAGCCTTAAGGCGGTTTTTTTAACCGCCTTTTTTTTGAGCAGTCATCAGACCTAATCGAAAGCAACCCCAAGCCCGCCCAAACCACAATAACCCATAGGTTCTTTGGCAAGATATTGCTGATGATAATCTTCAGCATAATAAAATGTGCTTGCCGGCATAATCTCTGTGGTAATCTGAAGAAAGCCTGCTTGGGTAAGTTGATGCTGATAGTTTTTTTTTGATTCAATCGCCTGATTGAGTTGTTCATGAGAATATGTGTAAATTCCTGATCGATATTGGGTCCCAATGTCGTTACCTTGTCTCATGCCCTGAGTGGGATTATGTGATACCCAGAACAGCCGAAGTAACACACTGTATGATACTAATGCCGGATCATAAATAACTTTTACAACCTCATTATGCCCGGTTAAACCGCTGCATACTTCATTGTAAGTCGGATTCGGCGTGTAACCGCCGCTGTAACCAACTGCGGTACTGAATACACCAGAAAGTTGCCAAAACTTTCTCTCTGCCCCCCAAAAGCAGCCCAGGCCAAATAGAGCCTCTTCCAGATTAGCTGGAAACGGCGGCGCAATAGGATTGCCCGTTACGAAATGTTTATTGGTAATGAGCATCGGTATGTCTCTGCCCGGCAAGGCATCAGCAGGGCTAGGCAAGATGAGTTTTTTTGATGAAAAAATCATGGTTTATGGTATTTTGGCACAATTGTTTAGAACCTAGTGACATTAAGTTTACTAGCATTCTGCCATTATAACAAAGCATATACAATTAACGGGAGAGCCATGATCGAGCAAGATTTATTACATCGTTTTTTATTTGAAGAGTTAGGAATACGTGGTGAATGGGTCAAATTAACAACAAGCTGGCAATCGGCTAAACACTATCAAAAGGGCCCTCAAAATGCGCAACTACAATTAGGGCAGGCGTTGGCGGCTGTTGTTATGTTGTCGGCAACAATTAAATTTACCGGCTCAATGATACTTCAGGCGCAGGGAGTGGGTGACTTTAAAGCACTGGTTGCGCAGTCTACGCATGATAGAAAGCTTCGCGGCTTGATACGCAGCAATGATAATGTCCCTGCAGGGTCGTTAAAAACCATGTTTGGAAAAGGACAACTGGTGTTAACCATAGAACCCGATAATGCCCAGCCTTATCAGGGCATCGTGCCGCTACAAGGTAGAAATTTAGCAGCTGCGCTGGAAACCTATTTTGAGCAATCCGAGCAACTTAAAACCCGCTTATGGCTGTTTGCCGATGAGACTCATGCCGCTGGTTTGTTATTGCAGGAGCTTCCGTCACAAGACAATGATAAAGCTGATTGGGATCGCGTAGAGATGCTGGCAGACACCGTTACTGAGCAGGAAATGCTGGAATTGGACTGCGGACATCTGCTCTATAGATTGTTCAATGAAGAAAATGTTCGGTTGTTTGATGCTGAAACAGTTGAATTTCAATGCACCTGTTCCCGCCCAAGAATTGAAAGAACCTTGCGCGCAATGGGCAAAGATGAACTGGAACGACTATTACAAGAGCAAGGCAGCATTCAAGTAGGCTGTGAATTTTGTAATGAACAATACCTTTTCGATAGTTTTGATGTAGAAACCCTGCTGTTTCAAACAAGCATAGCTAATCAATCCGATACACGGCATTAGTTGAATTGTGGAATGAAACAATCAAGGAGGAACGTTGCATATCGGAGTGACAGATGATGGAAAGATTACGGTCTGGAGAATGATTATCAAACTCTAAAAAGCAAAATCAGGATGGATTTGAGCAAATCATCACAACAGCAATGGTCGCTAACCTTGGAGCAGGCTGATGTTCGCATGTGAGTGTTTTGTTTCATGTTATAGATAATAAGGATATTTGTCGGCTGATTGTTTTGCCAGCAGCCAGACCGGTATTTATAATTCGGGAACCCACCCAAGCTATATGTCAGAACAGGCGGTGCAACGCGTGACTTAAATTTTTCAGGAGGCAATGGAATTTGCGCGAATACGATAGAATAGGGGCATGTAAGTAAGGGTTTCATTTGTCAAACGGATGACATAAATACGTAACAATAAAAAACTTGCTGATTTTTCAAAGAAAATGATAGCATCCAAAACAAATTACATGCCTGCTAAGCATGTAATTTGCAGCAAGGCAGGTATCTAACATAACAATTGTTTAATAGTTACAGGTAATCTTTGCTAGACCTGCGAGGGTTTAAAAACCTCGCAGGTCTAAATCCTGCAAATAATGAGACGTTGCTTAATTTTACGTTAGGTATCTGACTTAAATTTACTTACTCACAAAGCAGGAGAATAAAAATGAAACAATATGGTGCTGAGTTTTTTGGAACATTTTGGCTAGTTCTTGGTGGTTGTGGTAGTGCAGTTTTGTCCGCAGCATTTCCGGATGTTGGAATTGGCTTGCTGGGTGTGGCTTTTGCCTTCGGTCTAACCGTTTTGACGATGGCTTATGCAATAGGCCACATTTCCGGTTGTCACCTGAACCCGGCCGTGTCCATTGGGCTTTGGGCGGGTGGCCGCTTTCCAGCAAACAAACTTCTGCCTTATATTATTGCTCAATGTTTGGGTGCGATTGTTGCCGGCGGAGTTCTATATCTTATTGTTACCGGCAAAGCAGATTTTACTACTATCGGCGGTTTTGCTTCCAACGGTTATGGTGAGCATTCACCGGGTGGATATTCTTTACGCTCGGCACTATTGACTGAAATTGTTATGACGATGATGTTCCTGCTCATCATCCTGGGCGCTACCGACAGCCGAGCGCCGCAAGGCTTTGCTCCGCTTGCCATTGGCTTGGGCCTGACTCTGATTCACCTAATATCTATCCCTGTCACCAATACGTCAGTCAACCCTGCAAGAAGCCTTGGTGTTGCAATTTATGTTGGAGACTGGGCATTAGCACAGCTCTGGCTCTTCTGGGTTGCTCCAATTGCCGGCGCTTTGCTAGGCGCGCTGATCTATCGTTTTATCGGCAGCTCTGAAGACTAATCGGCAATTTAATAATCTCTAGCCAATGTGGGGATGAATTTACATGCCCATTAATCGATTGTAGTCTTCTCCACATTGGTTCTTATGCGCAGTCAACTCACTAGATCAAAGCCGCTTCTCTATTTTGCAGGTTAAAAACGGGCACACTAAAATTTCGGCGATTTTTTCCTTTAACAAGAATTCCTGTGCATAGCCGAAGAGCTGGTGGCGAACGGCGCATCGATGTTTCAAGTCCCTGAGTAAAAAGTCAACTGACATGCTAAAAGACCTTTCAGATTAAAAAAATATGTAGATAAATCAATTGATTTTAACTTCACTGGAGGATTTTTAACTGCGCCTATCATCCGTCACAATCTGAAATAGTTAATGCTGTACTTTGTTATTTAACAGGCGTTTTAGAGCAAAGCACAATCCATAAGTAATTGAAAATCGATAATTATCAGGAATCCGTTAATTAAAAAGTCGAAACTCGGCTAAATTTCGCTGATAATGCATGGTTATTTTTAATAAAGTTAGGATATTCATACCTGTAATGAAGCTGGAAAAAATCAAACTTTCGGGTTTTAAATCCTTTGTTGATCAGACGGTAATTCCTATCACCGGCAATTTGACCGCCATTGTAGGGCCCAATGGTTGCGGCAAATCCAATATTATTGACGCCGTGCGCTGGGTAATGGGCGAAAGTTCGGCCAAACATCTGCGTGGAGGCAATATGGCCGATGTAATATTTAATGGCTCATCAGGACGTAAACCGGTCAGTACCGCTTCGGTAGAACTGGTTTTTGATAATTCCGAAGGAAAATTAGGCGGCGAATACGCTCAATACAATTCTATCGCCCTTAAAAGACAGGTTAGCCGTGACGGCCAATCCTTGTTTTTACTGAATGGCTCCCGCTGCCGGCGCAAGGACATTACCGACTTGTTTTTGGGGACAGGGTTGGGTTCAAGAAGTTATGCCATTATTGAGCAGGGTACTATCTCCCGGATGGTTGAAGCAAAGCCTGAAGAGCTAAGAGTCCATATTGAAGAAGCGGCAGGTATTTCCAAGTATAAAGAGCGGCGCAGCGAAACCGAGACCCGAATGAAACATACCCGGGAAAATCTGGAACGGCTCGACGATTTGCGTGAGGAAGTTGATAAGCAACTTAAACATTTGCAAAAACAGGCGGAAAAAGCGGAAAAATACACTGAACTAAAAAAACAGGAACGCCAGTTTAAACTGGAGTTGTTAGCGATGCGCTGGGATACCTATCATCAGGCTGCAAAACAATTAGAAACAAAACTTCAGGAAGTGGCTGCCGAGCATAACCGCTTGTTTGTTGAATTACGGGATATTGATAATGAAATCGAAGCAAAACGTGCTGAACATAAAACCCAGCAACACCAATTAAATAGTACCCAGGGTGATTATTACGCAATTGTTGCTGAAGTCAGCAGCCTTGAACAAGCGATCAGGCATCATAAAGCAAGTCATGAAGAAACCTTGCTTGAGATCAATCGCACCCGGCTTCAGGCTGATCAATCATTGATTCAACTTGACTCTGATTTACAGGCATTGGAAGAGATAAAACAGGCATTGCTGGAAAGCGAAGAAAACTTCCATTTTGCCCAGGAAAGACAAGAAGAGATTTTACAGATACAGCAGGAAACCCAGCAACAAAGAAATTCATGGCAGGAGGACTGGGAGGCCTATCGAACAGTGAGTTCAAAATATAAGGAACAAGCCGAAGTGCACAGGGTAAAAGCGATACAGTTGGAAAATCAGAATCGTCAATTGCAAATCCGAATGGATAAATTAAATAGCGAGCGCGACGATCTTTCATCGAGTCAATTGCAGAGCGATATTGAAACATTGGATGCCGATATCGAAATCATCGGATTTCAGCGTGATAGCCATCAAGCCCAACTGGAACAATTGCATCATCAGATACGCGAGCAGCGCCAGCAGGTAAAACAGCTTCATGACACCCTGCATGCACGCCGCTCAGAAAGTCATAGCATAAAAGGTAAAATTACTTCGCTGGAATTATTACAGCAACATGCGATGGGTAAAGATAATAAAAATCTGAGCGCCTGGCTGGAGTCCATCAATTTGGGCAAAAACCAACGCCTGGCTGAATTTCTAGAAGTGGAGTCAGGCTGGGATACGGCAGTTGAAACAGTACTGGGGAGCTATTTAGAAGCGATTTGTGTGGCTAGCACCGAACAAATTATTCCAGGCTTGAGCAGCTTGACTAACGAATCATTAACCCTGTTTGAGACCAAAGCCAATGCTACTTCTGAATACCCCAACACCGGCGAGCAAACAATAGATCATCCTGCTTTATTGGGTAAAGTCAATTCACCATGGGATTTAAGCCCATTATTGACAGGTGTTTTTTGCGCTGGCGATAATGAAACAGCCAGTATTTTATCCACTCAACTAAATTCTTATGAGTCTGTTATCACCCCGGACGGAACCTGGTTTGGGCCGGGCTGGTTAAAAATTAGCCGTATCAAAGACAGTAAAGTAGGTGTATTACATCGTGAGAAAGAATTGCGCCTGCTAAAACATCGGCAGGAAGAATTACAAGCAGAAATTAACCAATTTGAGAATCAATTGGGCGCTACGGAAACCGAATTAAAAGAAGCGGAAATTTTGCGGGAATCGATTCAACAACAGGACAATAGACTGGGTTCAGAATTATCGATCAAGAGCGCGGAATTCAGTGCGTATTCTACCCGATGGGAACATCAGCAGCGTCGTCTGGAGCAAATTGCTAATGACCTGGAGGAGATAATTCGCGAAACAGGTGAAAATGCCGAGCTTATTGCTGAGTGCAGATTGTTGCAGGATGAAGCTGAAGAAGTTTTAGCACAGCAGGAGCAAAACAAACAAAATCTTGAAACATCCAATCTACTTTTGCAAACACAGCATGACAATACTGATCGGGCAGTTAATGAAGCAAGGCAACAGGTTTACAGTTTAAAGGCAAAGATTGAATCGTTACGCTCTTCTGAAGGCTCAACCAGCAAACAGATTGATCGCTTGCAAACCCAGCATCAACAATCGCTTGAACGGATTGCCGATCTGGAAAATAAACTGCAACAAACACTCACTCCGCTGGGCGTGGAAAAACATCAGTTGGAGCAGCGAATCATAGATAAGGATCAACTGGAAACCACTTTAAAAAAACAACGCCATTTACAGGAAGCCATCGAAGCAGAAATAACGCAATTGTCTGAACAACATACTCGCGTACAAAGGACGTTGGATAAACAAAAAGAAGCCCTGGATACTATTCGTTTTGAATTACAGGAAAGTAAAGTTCGCCAGCAGACCGTCAATGAACAACTTAAAGAAACCGATGCGGATGCCGAGCAAGTCTTAAATTCCCTGCCCGAACAAGCAGAAGAACCGCGCTGGAAAATAAAAGTTGACGATTTATCGGCTCAAATTGAACGCTTGGGCACAATTAACCTAAGCGCTATCGAAGAATACAAATCTCAATCCGAAAGAATGAACTTTCTTAATGAACAACATACTGACCTGATCGAAGCATTGCAAATACTGGATCAGGCGATTAGTAAAATTGATAAAGAAAGTAGGCTGCGTTTTAAGGAAACATTCGATAAAATAAACAGCGGATTACAGGAGAAATTCCCCAAATTATTTGGCGGTGGGCAAGCCTATCTGGAATTGACTGAGCAAGACTTGCTGGAATCGGGCGTTAATATTATTGCGAGACCTCCTGGCAAGCGAAATAGCTCTATTCATTTGTTGTCAGGTGGAGAGAAAGCATTAACGGCGGTTGCGTTAGTGTTTTCAATTTTTGAACTCAATCCTGCGCCTTTTTGCCTGCTGGATGAGGTGGATGCACCTCTGGATGATGCAAATGTCGGGCGGTTTTCAAAAATGGTAGAAGAAATGTCGGCATCTGTGCAATTTTTGTATATTTCACATAACAAAGTAACAATGGAAATTGCAAAACAGTTGGCAGGTGTTACGATGAAAGAACCGGGTGTGTCCCGAATGGTCGCAGTTGATATTGAAGAAGCAGTGAGTCTGGCGGAAATCTAATGGATAAAGAACTATTAAGAATTGTAATTATCGCAACCGGTCTGATAATCATCATGGGCATGTTGACCTGGAGTTATTTAAAAAATAAAAAATCTCAAGAAGACATGGATTTTTATGATGACAAGGAATTCAGAAGCCCGCCCGATAAATCATTAGATATTAACGATAAAGGCGATCTGAAAATGGTTAGTGAGCCAGTAGAAGTAGCTGATCATCATTATTATGACCAGGAAGATGCTGTCTATGAACCTGAAGAGGATGACGTTGAGCCGCCGCCGCGCGTTACTGCTCCGGACATTATTCAGTTTAGCCTTATCGCTAAAACAGAAGAAGGTTTTAACGGTACTGATTTGATTAATGCCTTTGGGATAGTTGGACTTGAATATGGCAGCCTGAAAATTTTTGAACGTCTGGACGCTAATCGGCTGGTGGATTTTGGTGTAGCCTGTATGGTTGGGCCCGGCACTTTCCCGGATAGCAATTTAGATACGTTTCATTGCCCTGGAATCGTTTTTTTTATGCAGCCGAGCGCACTGGATAACCCGCAAGCAGTTTTTGATGACTACATAGAAACGATTCAATTACTGGCTATTGAATTGGATGGGACTATCAGGGATCATAACAGACAAGCACTAACCGATGCCACGATTCAATCGCTTCGGCAGAGTTTGTAAATTTAAGAAACAAGGTTCACGGCATAAATCCCGGAACATTGTTCCCTGACCTTTGAACCTTTAATCGAGCACCAGGCCCTTGAATCCCGACTATAACGAGCTCGTTGCCAAAATCAATCGGTGGGATCACGAATATTATGTTCTCGATAATCCTTCGGTTGCTGATGCCCAGTATGATCAGGCGTTCAGGAAACTGCTGGAAATGGAAGCTGCAAACCCTGAATTAATCACTGCCGAATCACCTTCTCAACGCGTCGGCGCAAAACCGATTGATGAATTTCGCAAAATAGAACATACAGTAAAAATGCTCTCATTAGAAAATGCTTTTTCACTCGATGAAACCTATAGTTTCTTTGAAAAAGCCGCCAAGGAACTGGACATAAGCCCTTCATCACTTGACATTTTTAGCGAACCCAAGCTGGATGGTTTGGCGTTATCCATCCATTATGACAACGGATTATTCAGCTTTGCCGCCACGCGTGGTGATGGCCAGGTGGGCGAAGATGTGACGCACACTATAAAAACCATCAAATCAGTCCCGATCAAACTGGCAACCAACAACCCGCCCGAAAAACTGGATGTGCGCGGGGAAGTTTTCCTGCCCAAAGCCGCTTTCGAAAAACTTAACCGGCAGGCGTTACAAAATGACAGCAAAGTCTTTGTCAATCCAAGAAATGCCGCCGCCGGCACCATCAGGCAGATGAATCCTAAAATTGCCGCCGGGCGTGATTTGCAATTTATTCCTTACGGAATAGGCGAGTATTCAGGCGGGCGTAACTTTAAGCGGCATTCAGAAATCCTTGATTATTTACACACAATTGGTTTTAGAAAAAACCCGCATTGTTACGCATTTTCCGGCAGTTTTGATAGATTTGAAAAAAATTACCAGGTCATGGAGCAGGCAAGAGAAAAACTGCCGATGCAAATTGACGGCATAGTCTACAAAATAAACTCCTTAAAGTTGCAAACTTCGTTAGGTTTTATCGCACGTTCACCCAAATGGGCTATTGCCAGAAAATTCCCCGCTCAAAATGACGTAACCCAACTGCTGGCTGTCGACTTTCAGGTAGGACGCACGGGGGTTTTAACCCCTGTAGCCCGGTTGGAACCAGTCTTTGTAGGCGGAGTAACCGTAAGCAATGCAACCTTGCAC
>JBAQEN010000832.1:0-2706 GCA_049286765.1 Methylococcaceae bacterium | reverse complement strand
AATTTGGAAGATTGGGCCTGATCCACCATGTGAATGATGTTCGCCAGGAAAGTATCCGCACCGACGGCAGTGACGCGCATCTTCAAGGCGCCATTGGCATTGATGCAGCCTCCGACCAGACGATGCCCCGGTTCCTTGATAACGGGTATGCTTTCACCCGTGACCATCGACTCGTCTACCGTCGAAATCCCCTCAATCACGATGCCGTCTGTCGGAATCTTTCCGCCCGGGCGTACCAGCAATATATCGCCGATCAGAACGTCCTCTACATTGACCGTGACTTCTTTGTTGCCATGCAAGACTGTCGCGCTTTGTGGCTGCAGATTAACCAGTGTGCGGATGGCTTCATGGGCTTTGCCTTTGGCTTTTTCCTCCAGGTAGCGGCCGATCAGCACGAAGGTAATGATCCCGGTAGCAGAATCGAAGTACAGACCCCGTTTGCCTGCCAGCAGAGACGCTACGCTATAGCCGTAGGATGACCCTACGCCTAAAGCAATCAGGCTGTCCATATTGGCAGCGCGCTGCCGAGCCAGTTTTATGGCCTTTTCAAAGAACGGCCATCCCGCCCACAGTACAATAGGCGTGGCGAGTAGATGCTGTGCCCAGTGCCAGTATCTGGACGCAGGCGCGGCCATGCCGATCATCATGACGGGCAAACTCAGCACTGCGGACAGAACGGCACGCCGCCTGGCATTAAGCAGACGTTTCTTTTCACGCATGATCATGATTTGACGCTGAGCCAGACTGTCAAGACTGTGCGCCTTGTAACCCATGTTATCGATCAGCGTGCACAAGGTTTCTTTGTTGACCCGGCCAGTTACGGAGGCTGTTTCCGAGGCATAATTGACATTCGCCGAGGTAATACGTGGATCCCGCTTCAGAAGCATCTCGATTAAAAGTGCGCAGGATACGCAAGTCATTCCATCGACAGTGAGATTGAATTCCTGTTCAGCGATGCTGAGATCAGCCTCAGCAGGCGCCAATTGGGTGAGAGTGGCTGTGGATTTTCGTTTGCCCAGATTCCCCAGTAACGCATCTAATAGCGTATATAGCTTTGCTTTCGGCAGCTTCTTGGGATCAAAATAGATGACTACGGAGGCAATATCAGGAACCGCTCGAACTTTTTCGATGCCGTCCCGCTTCTGCAGCAGAATCTCCAGAACACAGGCACGCTCCGGATCCTTGAGCAGAACCGGTGAAATTATACGAACCCGCCGGTTCAGGGCATGAACTATTTTGCCATGAGTCAGGCTGCCGGTATGAGAAGACTTCATTTCAGTGTCCATGTTGATGATATTTCAGTTATTCCAAACCGGCTAAGCCTTGAATAAATCGGCGCTTTCGAAAGCTTCCCTGGCTATAAAAGAAAAACCTTATTCCTCTTGTTTGTCTTCGATAGAAGACGAGATAATAGACTTGCGATACTTATAAACATAACAGCCGACGGCGACGCCTAGTCCGAAAAGTACCAAGGGATGTGTGAAGAATTTTTTTATAACGCTTTTGCCTGCGCTGGAACCGGCGGTCACGGCGACTCCTGTGGCAACCCCGGGCGTTTTCATCATCGGGCCCATACCGGCCATCATCATCGAACCCATGCCCTCGTTCATCATTGAGCCCATGCCTTCCCTCATCATCGGCCCCATTCCCTCGCCCATCATTGGGCCCATGCCTCCTTTCATCATCGAACCCATGTCCATTTTTCCCATCGCGGAGTCCATCATTTTTGCTGTTCCGGTGCTGGCAACGGACTTTATTTGACTGGCTACAGCCTTTTCTGCATTGACGTGTGACATAACTTAATTCTCCTTTCCGACATTGTTCAAATAGAATTTAAAAAACAGCCACTCATTTTGCTTAACCCGAATTGGACATTAATGGCCTGTTTCAGGTTTTATAACAAGAAAAGGACATTTTATTTTCATGAAGCAAGGTATAGATACTGGTTATGGATAGAACGATGACCCCCCTTTGATAACTTGAATTAATAAAAACAAGAGCTGGTTTTATTTAGAAGCGTCCTTTCCTTCGGTGTCTTTCTCGGTTTCCGCAAGCAAGTCTTTAAGATTTTCTTTTTGCCGCAATATAAAATCCTTGCTTTGTTCGGCGGTTTTACCCGTGACCGAAATAATCTTTTTACGGTATTTATGCATCAAATAACCCGCGGCAACACCTAGGCTGAACATAACAAGCGGATGTCTGGCAAGTGCAGTCATGACTCCCTTGCCGGCGTGTATGATTGTTGATGCCGCCACGGCCGTAGCGACGCCCTTGACTATGACCTCACCTTTAGCTGATTGACTGCCTTCCATTGTCATTTGCGCTTTACCTGGTTCTATTGGGGTGGAATCTGTTCCTGCAGATATGTTCTTCATCGAATATCCCTTATTTTGACTGTAATTCATTTAAGACAAATATCATAGCCAAGTCAATCAATATTTAAGCTAACATTAATACTGCCCTAATACTACCGTGTTATTACGGCTCTGGTCTTATAAAAACGGAGAAACTGACTACACAATAGTCAGCCGGGATTCACTCGATTGAAACTAATAAAGCGTTAATATTGTTCGTTCAGCGTTATAGAAAGTTAATCGATACTTGACCCCTATATAAGTATTCAATAATCTATGCCTGATTCGCTCCGCCAAGCTTATTACTAACGCTAAACCTCATGACCTCAATGTCAATCCGGAGAATTTCACC
>JBAQEN010000831.1:0-2097 GCA_049286765.1 Methylococcaceae bacterium | reverse complement strand
CTGAGCAATGGTATCAAATTCCTTACCGGCGCTTTCACTTAGCCATGCACGTTGGCGATGATATTGCGCTGGATGAATTCGCAGCAATTGAACCCAAATCAATTGCTGTACGCCGTTTCAATCAGTTTTTACAGAATTATTTTACTCATCAGAGAGAAGTCTATAAGCAGTATGGAAAATGAATTAAAACAATTAATTATTGATGCCCTGGATCTGGAAGATATCAGCGTAGCCGATATAGATAGTCACGAAGCGCTGTTTAATGACGGCTTGGGGTTGGATTCAATCGACGCTCTTGAATTAGGTTTGGCTATCCGTAAAAAATATAATGTAAAAATTGATGCTGACAAAGAAGATGTGGTGAAGATTTTTGCTTCCGTTTCGGCTTTAGCTGAATACATTCAATCAGCGCGCAGTTGAGGTCTTTATGAAAAATTATCAGGAAAGAGAATTTTCACGCACTTCAGTGCGCCCGACAAACCGGCAGGAAAGCCGGTTTGCACGCATCGCGCCCGAAGGGTGCGGCATAGGGATATGCCGCATGAACGGTGGCGTACAAGGAGGTGCGTCATGAAAAATTATCAGGAGAGAGAATTTTCACGCACGGCAGTGCGCCCAAAGGGTGACGTACACGACTGCACGGATGCAGGAGGTAGAGCAACGCAGGAGCAGTTGCCGAGGGAGGTACGTCATGAATAATCGCGAAGAAATCTTAACCGCTATTAAGGAAATAATGCTTGAATTGTTTGAAATTGACGAACAATCTATTACTTTAGAGGCACGTTTATATGAAGATCTTGATTTCGACAGCATTGATGCGGTTGATATGATAGTCAAGCTTAAAGAAATCACTGGAAAAGCAGTTAAACCCGAAGATTTTAAGCAGGCCCGCACCATAAGTGATGTTGTCGAGGCAGTATATAAAATGCGGATGTGACCATGCGCATTTTAATAAACGGCGTTGCAGCAATGATAACGGTGCTTTATCCTTTGGCCGTTTTTTTTGGTATTAATTACTTTGAGCCCTGGCAACTGGCAGGCATTTTGATTGTATTACTGCTTATAAAACTGGCCGCCAGCTATTCCGATAATCATTGGAGTAGGCCGTTACTCATAGCAGGCATGTTGTATTGCGTATTTGTCATATGGAGCAATAATCTTGTCAGCTTACGGTTTTATCCTGCCTTGGTTAATGGCGTATTGTTGCTCATTTTCTCATCGAGTTTACTGTCGCCGCCCAGTCTGGTTGAAAGTTTAGCTCGATTACAACATCCTCATTTACCACCTGAAGGTGTAATTTATACACGGCGTGTTACTCAAGTTTGGTGTGGGTTTTTTATGGTCAACGGCATTATTGCCTTGGCAACGGCCCTTTGCAGCAGTTTTGAAGTCTGGAGTTTATATAACGGTTTGATAGTCTATATTTTGATGGGTGTTTTAATGGGCGGAGAATATGTAATCAGGATGAAAACCCAGAAACATGTTCGATGAGCTGATTCATCTGTCCCATTGTTTGACGGCAAAAAGACTCTCTACTTCACCGATTGCTTATCATGCCGGACATTATTATGATGTCGATCAATTCTATGGAGCGGTCAAGTCCTGGACGATCAAACTTCAATCGCAACCCTTTCAACGCTATGGATTATATACCACTGATGCTTATCCTTTTGCGGTTATACTGTTTGCGCTTTTTCATGCGGGCAAGGAGGTCTGGATACCTGGCAATAACCGGCCAGGCACAGCGCTTCAACTTCAGCGACTGGATTGTCAGTTATTAGGTGATTGGGATACAAGCAGGCCTTTTGATTATTGCCTGGAATCAACAGAATTTTCCGGCCAAACCTTATTACCGCTGGATCCTGCAGAAACTAAGCTAGTAATTTTTACTTCCGGATCGACAGGACACCCCAAACCTATTGACAAACAACTGATACAATTTCAGCTTGAAATCGAAACCCTGGAAAAACAGTGGGGCAAGCAGTTGGCCCATGCTGAGGCTTTGGCAACAGTCAGTCATCAGCATATCTATGGCTTATTATTTCGAGTGTTATGGCCAATATCGGCAGGACGATGTTTTCATAGTGACTGTTATAT
>JBAQEN010000830.1:0-3633 GCA_049286765.1 Methylococcaceae bacterium | reverse complement strand
GTATAAGCCTGCGCTTCGGGGTTTCCAGATTGTGCCTTTGGCAGCCATATATTCAAGGAAGTGGCATAATTAGCGCGGTCATAAGCGGTATATTCACCGCCTCGAATTTCGCATTCTACCGCAGTTGCTTTAATGGGTAGCCGTGCCGTTAGAAAAGTCATGTTGCGGCCAAGCTTTCGAATTTGCCCGGGCAGTAAACAGTCAACGATATACAGTTTGTCGGCGTCACCCAATTGCTCGACCTTCGCAATATCATTCGTGCGCTCTCCTGATTCAGGAATCGCTGAACAGCCAGTCAGCAAAGCCAAACTTACTGCTCGTATCAATGAAATTGTTTTCATCATGGTATTTCCCCCATAGCTTCAAACCGCTTACCTATAGACTACTGCATAATTAGCAAATATTCACCTAAAAAATTTCCTAAAAACAGTTTGTTACTATTAAGTTCAGTGGCTATTGATTGCTGTTTTTTCCAATATTGCTTTCGCGTCGGTGTCACCTTGGGCAGCTGCGCGCTGATACCAGATGATTGCTTGCGCGAAGTTCTTTTCTACACCTTTACCTTCCAGGTACAGGTCGCCCAGATTTTTCTGGGCACGGGCATAGCCTTGCTCAGCAGATTTGCTGATCCAGTCTACGCCCTCTCTAATGTTAATGGGTACTCCCTTGCCCTCCAATAATGTTTCACCGAGATTATTTTGAGCGTCCTTATAGCCTTGATCTGCGGCTTTTTGATACCAATAATAAGCTTGTTGATAGTTAAGCGGAATACCTTCACCGTTATAATAAAGGTCACCCAGACTGTTTTGTGCCCTCGGGTCCCCTAGTTCTGCAGATTTCCGGTACCAGCGTTCAGCCATAGACGAATCTCTTGCAACCCCCCTACCATAATCGTACATTGCGCCGATCTCATACTGAGCAATGGGATCACCGGAATCAGCCGCCTTAGTTAGCCATGAGAGGGCCAGTGCACTATTCTGCGGTTCTCCTTGTCCTTTTAAATACTGCAAACCCAATTCCCGTTGGGCTGTTATATCAGCTATTTTGGGGGTATCAATAAATGTAGAGGGTTGCTCAGACTTCTTGCCTGTATCGGAAACCCATGTGATGTAGGCAAGAAAAGACAGAACCGCAATTGCAAATGCACCCAGCCAAATCCAGCGACTATGCTTTATTTCCGATCCCGGAAAATGATGTTGCCGCTCAAGTGTAATATCCTCTCGTTTATTTTGATAAGCTTTTATGCGTTCTAGAAATTCACTGCAACTCTGGAAACGGTCTTTCGGGTCTTTCGCCATCGCTGTGTGAATAATTGTTACAAGTTCTTCTGAAATACTGGCATTTTTTAGACGAGGGTTGGGTATGTCCGCGATAATGTGTTGTTGCTTAATGCTGAAATCCGTCTCTCCATCAAATGGCACATTGCCAGTTAGCATTTCGTACAAAAGAATACCTGCGGAATAGATATCGGTGCGGCTGTCAACCGTTTTGGGACGCTGGATTTGCTCCGGACTCATATAACATGACGTGCCAAGGCCAATACCCGTCTCGGTAATCCTTTCTCTATCTTGTAAAAGCGCAATTCCGAAATCGGCGATTCGGGGTGTGCCATCTTCATCAATCAGGATATTGGATGGTTTAATATCACGGTGGACAATATGCTTGCCATGCGCGTGTTTCAAGCCCTCCAGGACACCTTTCAAGATAGGAAGCGCTTCGGTTTCGGATAGTTTTCCCTTTTCATAAATAAGTCTGCTTAGATCCTTGCCGGAAATAAATTCCATGACGAAGAAGAAACGCCCCCCTTCTTCAAAAAAGTCTATCGATTGGACAATATTCGGATGATTGAGCAACGATTGTTCGTAGGCTTCCCGGAAAAAACGTTCGTGGAACTCAGGATTTCCACTTAGTTGAGGCTTCAGACATTTGATTGCGTAGCGCTTGGGAAGAAAAATGTGCTCCGCTAAAAAAACATCACCCATTGCGCCACTTCCTGGATTGAGTTCCTTAGTGATCCGGTATTGTTTTATCGTTTCGCCAATCATTTCCTATTTCCTCAAGAAAATTGATCGAGATGTATCCTTCCTTTTTGGGCTGCTGCAATTCATACAAGAAAACTGCCAGCGAGCGACGCAATAGTACAGAATCATGCGGTGCATAAGAAAGAAAACGTTATTCATGGACTTTTTGGAAGATTGTAAATCCTGCTGCCTGTGTTAACGCCATTCTGATCAAACCAATGGCGATTTACTTCAAGGATATACCGGATCGGAACGGGCGCACATTTTTCTTCTTTAGAATTTGGCTCAAGATCGACAGTCTTGGTAATCACTCCTGAATTATCAATGAAAGCCGCGCTTAGTGGTATTCCGGTATTCTTCATCCACAAACAAACGGTTTCCGGGGTGTCAAGAACGAATAGCATGCCCCTGTTGATCCCAAGGCGTTTTCGCTGCATCATTCCGTGCTCTCGGGATGCCGGAGTATTTGCAACTTCGGCCTTAATGACACCGCTTCCCAGTTCAAGCGTAATTTCAGCGGGCAATTGTTGTCTGGCAGCATTGGCATCCATACAACCTATCAAGGCTAACACACCGGGTACCATTATATGTATATGCAGGAACCGTTGCATATAAGGGCGAATTTCACTCCGAAAGAGATGATTCATCGGTCCCTACATTAGGAGGCCATAATGGAACACTGCTTATTGAGGCAACGCAATAACTACGCGTCGATTCTCAGGGGCATAGGGTGCGGCTGAATTGAGTAATTCGGACGAGCCTTTGCCTACTGCCGCCAAACGTGAAGGATCCATGGCAAATTTATTGACTAGGTACTGTTTAACTGTTTGAGCCCGGCGTTTAGACAGCGACAGATTATAGGAAGTCTTGCCTTTGGCATCGGTATGGCCTTCGATAACAAAACGCTTATCGTGAAGTTCAGTGGAGGTAAGCGCTTCAGCAACAGGTTGAAGAGCTCGTCTACCGGCTGGAGTAAGCCGGGCCGAATTAAACTCGAAATTTATTTGCATGGATAATTTCTTCGGCGAAGACGTTAATTCAGTTTTTTTCTTGATTTGCCTGGTTAATGGTTCAGGGCAATCTGAGGATTTGAAGAAGCCCACGATATCGGATGCGTTGGCTGCCTGGTCGCCAAGATCGAGAGTCTTCGCGTCTTCCGCGCCATGTTGCTGACAATTGCCGGTTTGAATCTGGGCAATAAGGAGGTTGTTATTTTGCTTGATCCGGTCAGATGGTTTTAGCTGAATATTATCAGCTACTATTGAGGTTTCGCTTATTATATGCTGGGAATAGACGGCGGTTACTACCCCTGATATTACAATTGCAGCAGTGACGCGGCGGGCGAATAAAGATATGTTAATAATATACATGCTCCTCTCCTGTCTGCTTGATTAGGTATTAATTACTAGGTGCTTGACCCTGCGCGTTTTTTTGTAGGTACATAACGTGCGGGTAACATTATCGATTTTCCCCGATTAGTTAACTTGTGGTGACGTTTAATATACACAGCGGGGAGTATGTTAATTGTAAGACTCTTTCCAATAATATTGAAAGGAAAATAAATTCCTACATTTTTTTGTACAATTAAGTTCAAATTTGAGGTATCCGCGGA
>JBAQEN010000829.1:0-3613 GCA_049286765.1 Methylococcaceae bacterium | reverse complement strand
TTAAAAACTTCGTCGCGCTGATAATGGTGTCCAAGTATCACACAACGGTTACCCAGTTTCGCTTTAGCGGCGAAGATGCGAGCATCACATTCTTCATCAGTAAGTAATGCGTAATCTTGAATGGATAAAGTCATTTTAATAAGGCTCAAGGTAGAAACTTTCAGGTTGAACGATAATCGCTAACAAATGAAAGTTGAGTGCCAACAACAAGCAAAACAGCAATCTTGCTTAAAGTTTTTCATAAGGCAAATCAATTTATCAGAACAATCTTGAAGCTAGCAAATATTTTCAAATGAATTAATGATTCATGAATAGTTCTGATTAAACTAATTAAGGTCGTAATGAATGGTTTTAATTTCGACACAGAACTAATTCTGAATTTTTTAACCATGACTTGATTTCGATATAGTGCAGTAGAATAGTTTTTCAGCTCTTAACTCATTTTTAAACCCGATAATGAGTTGACTTACGAAACTTTTAAGAACATTGATAAAACTTTTCTGCCCACAGCATGTTTGGGAGCTGGCTGCATAGTCGGCACAATATTCGCGTACTCTTAAGGCTTGGACGTGTGTCCGCTTAACTCCATAAAACCTCTCCCTGTATTCGTGCCTTTTACGTCAACGGCGCCTTCCCAATATGTGTTATAAGTGGTTACTGTTGCATCGAATTCATTATTATCAATAATACTACGTGTAGTAATTGCAATATTTTTTTTTGGAATTTTAATATTCCACTCAATAGGGTAAGCAATGCCACTCCTGGGGCTAATCCATTTTGCTCCGGGGGTGAGAGTAAAATCACTATGGGATAGTAATTCGGTCAAACCATTTTGGGTATAGCTAACAATGCTATGCATCGATTGATTAGCCTTGTCACGCAAATTATAAATCATGATATCGGCACCATCATCCAATTGCAAATTGAACCTATCCCAAGCCAATTTACCTGTTAAAAAGTCTCCCCACTGATGGTCAAACCAGGCAATACCTTCTACAGTTTCAAGTTTCTTGCCGCTTCTCACCCAACCCGAAACTGGCATGCGCGTCCTTGAGTAATAATAACCGCTATCCGTCAAACTCATTTGAATGAGTCCATTATTACCATGAATAACAGGAGGTAGGGTACTAGTCAGATTTAATTTAAAGCTGAAATTTTTGCTGTTAACCTTAAGCTCGTCAGCCTCATTTTGCCTTTTCATGATCCAGTTGCCCAATGTAAAATCAAAACGATTTACAGCGCTTACTGAGGAATCAGCGTCCAACTTGCGTTGATCGGTATATTGCTGGCCTGTTTGATAGTCGTTTAAAGAAACGTGGCCGACCATCTGACTTGTCAAGCCAGTTATCAAAAAAATCGTATAGTGAAAACTGTATTTTTTACCGGTTTTGGAATTTAAATGGCCGCTGTAATCCCACCATTCCATTTTAGTTTGATGCGGGGCATCGTCTTTTGGTAGCGATACGGCACTAGTAACGGGGGCTTTGGTTTCATACCAGATATCAGCGGGTTTTAAGTCTGACACTTCATAAAAAAGCCATGCACCTAAGCCGCAAGCCATCATAATTAGACCAGCGATGATGAAATATCTTTTAGGGATTCGACGTTTCTTATGTTTGCGATGCGTTTTTTTAATATTGTTCATAGACAAAGCGACTATTAGCCTAACCGGATGATCAAGCGGCCGAACAACTGCAAACCGAACGCTCTAATTGATTTACGATAACTACTGAATGAGATTTAAAAATCGAAGAAGTTAAGGGATTTTTTTAGATTCATTGATCTATAAAAAACCATAATTGAAATGGCGGAGAAGCAGGGATTCGAACCCTGGGAGGGGATCAACCCTCAACGGTTTTCAAGACCGCCGCTTTCGACCGCTCAGCCACCTCTCCGTAATTTGTATATAATAACCTACCAGTTTTAAAAATCAATTTTTTATTAACCTTACAACTTACTAACTCAAGTTTAACACTCAATTTTAAGAAAAATTTCATCCTGGTTGATGCTTTCAATGAAAGCTAAGTAAAGATATAGAAAACAACTTTTCTTGAAACCATAATCGCAGATGAGTGTATTAAGAGTTGCATCAGAGGAACGGTAAGCGTCCTACGCAAAGCCCAGGGGTCGGGGGTTTTGACGAAGTTTAAGCGCTATCGGAAGCAAAGTTAAAATACAAGTCCTTTCGACTAAGCATCAAACTTTGCTGGAGCCATGTCGTGTGCGAGTGAAGTACACGACGGGAAAGGTTATCGGACGGATGCGGACAGCCTACAACAAAAATTGCTTGGTAATTTTTCGCGGCTGAAATCGGACAGAACCCACTTTAGCTTTTGAGAAAAATCCTGGTACCCTCGTTATAATGGGTCCTTGTGTCTTGGTGATACTAGCCCATCCTGAGTGACTGGAAAAATCAGTTGCTTATTGGGTAATTTTGTTAAATCTGATTATAAAAAATATCCAACCAAGTCTGCTGTTTTCAAATAATTTCATATAACTGCTTATTTTCAACATGATCCTGTGTTTGAGTCAACCAAATCCAGGTATACAGCCAGCGAAAGAAAAAACACCTGTAGCCCGTAAAATTATTCTAAATTAGCATTCGAGTGCCCCATTATGCAGCAAATGCATTATTATTAGCCCATCAAAACAACAAGCCAAAAAGGCAACATAAAAATAATGAGTTACCCATCAGAAGCAAAAACCCACCGAAGCTTATCCCTGATAGCATTATTTGCCGGAACATTATTTATCAGCGCGTCATTGATGTTTGTTCTGCAACCACTGTTCGGGAAGCTATTATTACCCTTGCTTGGCGGGTCTCCGGCGGTATGGAATACGTGCATGGTGTTTTACCAAAGTATCCTGTTTCTGGGTTATCTTTATGCGCACACTATTTCCACGCGTTTCGATCAACACCGTCAAATCCAGATACATGCCGTCATTATTCTTATAAGTTTCCTGGCTTTACCGGTTGCCTTACCTGAAAATACCGTTCCGCCGACAGACAGCAATCCGACATTTTGGCTGCTTTGGACTTTATTTCTTGCTATCGGCCTGCCTTTTTTCGTAGTGTCAACCACCGCGCCGCTGGTGCAAAAATGGTTTGCCAATGTTGGTCACCACACCAGCCATGACCCTTATTATCTTTATGCCGCCAGCAACACGGGCAGTCTGATTGCCTTACTAAGCTATCCTTTTCTGCTTGAACAGGCTATTGGACTGGCTAATCAAAAATCATATTGGAGCTTTGGCTACCTGATACTTTGCCTGCTGATAGCAGGTTGTGCTTTTGTATTGTGGAAAACGCGACAAAAAACGACTATCGTTCCAGACATCGCTCATGAGCTAAACAATCTAAGTCTTTATCGCAAATTACACTGGCTGGCTCTGGCCTTTGTTCCCTCCAGCCTGCTCCTGGGCCTAACGAATTTTATCAGCACCGACATTGCCTCCGTGCCGTTATTATGGATTATCCCGTTAACCTTGTATTTGCTGTCTTTTGTTATCGTTTTTTCCAAATGGAATGACAAAATACATCCGGTAATGGTCAAGCTACAGCCTATCGTATTATTGCCATTTATAGCTTACGCGTTTATTAATCCGGCTGACT
>JBAQEN010000828.1:0-2607 GCA_049286765.1 Methylococcaceae bacterium | reverse complement strand
GACAATGGCAGAGGTACAAAGCCGAGTAAGGATGCTACAGGGGTATAGGGTAAAGCTAGGGTGATAGCAACAATAGTCAGCGTTGCAGCAAGCAGATATTTCCCTGGCTTGCTGATAAAAAAAGCTTTGCTGCTCCGTACGACAAAGACAATCAAGGCGGCTGAAACCACGGACTCCAGAAACCAGGCCGTACGGAATTGTTCGGTAGAGACATCCAGTAGTAGAAGCAATCCAAAGGTCATAAAATCGAACAAAGAACTGACAATGCCAAAAGTAATCATAAACTTACGGATAAAGTTGATATCCCAACGCCGAGGGTGTGCCACCATTTCAGCATCAACATTATCTGATGCTATCATCATTTCGGGAAAATCAGTCAGCAAATTTGTCAATAGAATTTGCTTGGGTAACAACGGCAGAAAGGGTAAAAATAACGACGCGCCCGCCATGCTGAACATATTGCCAAAATTGGAACTGGTAGCCATAAACACGTACTTTAAGGTATTGGCAAAAGTAATGCGCCCTTCCCGAACACCTTGCACCAGCACACCCAAATCCTTTTCCAACAGCACAATTTGCGCTGTTTCTTTGGCGACATCCGCGGCGCTATCGACGGATATGCCAACATCGGCCGCGTGCAGGGCAGATACATCATTAATGCCATCGCCGATGTAGCCAACGACAAATCCGGCTTTTTTCAAGGCAATGATAATGCGCTCTTTCTGGTTCGGTTCGACTTCGGTAAATAAATCGACATCCGGTACCTGATTCATCAATGCCAGATCACTCATTTGCTGAATTTCTGGACCCGTAAGGATTTCGTGTTCTGCAAGCCCCAGTTGCCTAGCGACTGTTGCCGCCACCAGGTGGTTATCGCCGGTAATAATCTTGAGCGTTACACCCAGTTCTCGCAATTGCTTGATCGTCTCGGTACAGCCTGCTTTGGGCGGATCGAAAAATACCAGAAAACCCAGAAAACGCATGTCGCTTTCATCAGTTTTATCCAGTACGGTTTGGTTTGCCAAGGGCTTATAGGCCAGCCCCAAGGTACGAAACCCCTGTCTGCCGAATTCTTCATAACGCTGTTCAATTTGCGCACGCGCCTCGTCAATAGCAGCTAAAGAGCCATCGCTCATTTCTACCTCGGAGCAAATAGCAAGAATATTGGTTAATGCACCTTTAGTAACCAGAATAGCGTTGCCTTGATCTTTCAACAGCAGACTTAAACGTTTACGATAAAAATCATAAGGAATTTCTGCGAGCTTCTCACAATCTTTTAAATCGAATTGCCGGTATTGTCTAATCGCTTCGTCGATGGGATTGCTAAATCCTGTTTCATAAACAGAATTGAGATAGGCATATCGGGCCACTTTATCGCTGGCGTTGCCCGACAAATCCAATGCGCCATGCAGATGAACAATGCCCTCCGTCAGCGTGCCGGTTTTATCCGAACAAAGTACGTTCATGCTGCCAAAGTTTTCAATGGAGGCCAGTTGTTTGACGATAACTTTCTGTTCAGCCATGCGCCTGGCGCCGTGAGCCAGATTGACACTGATTATTGCGGGCAATAATTGTGGCGTTAAGCCAACGGCCAGCGCCAGTGCAAACAAAAACGAATCAATGACGGTCTGGCAAGATAAACATTGACGGCAAAAATGAGTATGACCAGTATTAACGTAACTTCCATGAGCAGATAGCCAAATCGCCTGACACCGCGTTCAAATTCTGTTTCAGGCGCTTTGAGTTTGATACGTTGGGAAAGTTTGCCGAATTCTGTGGTTTGTCCTGTGGCAATCACCACGGCGGTAGCTGAACCGCTTTGCACATGCGTCCCCATCCACAAGGCATTGGTACGCTGACTTAATGGGGTATCTGCTGGTAATATTCCCGGCTGTTTTTCGGCCGGATAACTCTCTCCGGTCAAGATGGCTTCATCAACAAACAGATTGTCCGATTCCAACAGCAAACAATCTCCCGGAATAATATCCCCTGCCTTGAGCAATATAATATCGCCGCGAATCAGATTTTCGCCGGCAATCTCCGTTGCGATGCCATCGCGCAGGACGCTAACAGTAATTTGTACCATGGCAAGTAAATTCTTTACCGCATTGGCCGCACCCTTTTCCTGCCAGAATCCCAAACAGCCGCTGATTAATACAATCGTTAAAATAATCGCCGCATCCAGCCGGTCATGTAAGAAGAATGACAAGCCGGTGGCAAATAGCAGAATCAGGATAATGGAGTTTATAAACTGGGCAAAGAACAGTTGAACATTGCCAGCTTCCTTTTTGTTATTTAGCCGGTTGGCTCCGTAGCGTTTTATACGTAAATTGGCTTCCTCATTGGTTAATCCTTGCCGCGTTGCCGCTAATTTCTCAAGTTGCTGTTCTGAAGATAAATGCCAGAAAACTTCAGGATGGTCTGGCTTATCAGATTTTGTAGTTATTGTCATTGTTGATCCTGTCTGGCAAAACTATAGCAATATAATTAATCCATCATTTATGAGTTTGTGAATCCGGCCATAGTTGATGTCCTCAACTATTGAGATAGTAATTAAGCAATATAATATTAGCCATGAGATACGAGCCGACCGGCTTGGGTATGTAT
>JBAQEN010000827.1:0-4420 GCA_049286765.1 Methylococcaceae bacterium | reverse complement strand
CATGGCTATGGCGGGTATTGGGGCGGCTATAGCTACGCAGCTCCAATGTATTACACACCAGGATATTACACTACGGATAAAAAATACCTGGTAGAAACCAACCTATATTCTGTGAAACAGGATAAATTGGTGTGGTCAGGCACCACTTCGAGTATGAACCCTTCCAAAATTGAAACAACAACCGCAGAAATTGCCGATGCCGTTATTGAGAAAATGACAAAAGAAGGCTTCCTGTTTAATAAAAGCAAGTAGATACAAGACCGTATGGAGTGCAACTGAATACGGAGAATTGTGTCAGATATTGGCCTCTCATTCCGCGTTGCTTTCGGGCTACTCACTAATTTTAATCGTTATATTGATCATTCAGAAAAGGGCAAAAAATGAACTTGCGTGAAAAATTCTCAAAAATAGAATACGTAGGCACAGATTGGCGGCGCTTGTTGATTAGAGGTTCGTTAATGCTGCTCATCGGCGCAGGGTTGGTAGTTGCCACCGTGTTTAAACACGATGTGATAATAATGCAGGTGCGCGATTTTTCCTGGCTCCCTGTTTGCGGGTTTGTTGTGCTGGCGGTTGGCTTGCTGGAATGTTTCGACGCTGCCCTAGCGAAGGAATTAGGGGACTTTTTCCTGAACCTGCAAAATGGTGTTTTGGATGTCGTCGTTGCCAGTTTGATTATTTTCAGTATAGGCGATGATCCGGCAAGGTTGAGTCTCTTGATTACGGCCTTTCTTATCGTCAAAGGCATTTTTCGGTTAACCCTGGCTTATGCCACGCAGATGCCTGCTAACGTATCGACATCAGTTGGTGCGGGAGTATCTATTATCCTTGGCTTGCTAATCTGGCTGGAATGGCCTTCCTCGGCTGGATGGTTTCTTGCCTTTTGTCTGAGTGCAGAAATTGGGCTCCGCGGATGGTCACTCATCATGTTCGCGTTTTGGATTAAAGCGCAGAAAGAGCGAGAATCGGCTAGTTACTAATCGTTATAAAACAAGAGTGTAAATCTATGAATTTAGCGGAATGGAGTATACGCAAGAGCCTCATTACCTGGGTGATGACGATTCTTTTTTTGGTGGTCGGCTGGAGCTCATACCAGCAGCTAAGCCGCCTTGAAGATCCCGAGTTTACAATCAAGGATGCACTCATTACGACCCCTTATCCAGGCGCTTCCGCAGCGGAGGTGGAAGAAGAGGTTACCAACATCATCGAGAAAGCCGCCCAACAGATGGGGCAGATTAAAAGAGTGGAATCGCGGTCATCGCGCGGCTTGTCATCGGTGCAAGTCACCATGCAGGATAAATATGACAAAAACTCGTTGCCCCAGGTTTGGGATGAGCTTCGCCGGAAAGTCAATGATGCGCAACGCTCTCTACCTCCTGGAGCAGGCCCTTCACTGGTTAATGATGACTTCGGCGATGTGTATGGTATTTTTCTGGCGATCACCGGCGAGGGTTACAGCTATAAGGAAATTTACGAGTATGCCAAGATGTTGCAGCGTGAATTGCTGAAAGCTACGGATGTTAAACGCATTGTTCTGTATGGCGACCAGAAGGAAGCTATTTATGTCGAGATGCGCCGCGAAAAAATGGCTCAGCTGGGTATTTCACCGCAAGATATTTATGCCGCGCTGAAAGCAAAGAACATTGCCACCAGCTCCGGCAATTTGCTTTTAGGCGAGGAATTCATCCCCATTAGCCCGACCGGGGAATTCAGGTCAGAACAGGACTTTGGCGATTTGCTGATAACCAGTCCCAGCGCGAAATCAAACAGCCTGGTTTATCTGCGCGATGTGGCGGAGATCAAGCGCGGCTACCAGGATCCACCGGTTACCCTGCTGCGCTATGATGGCAAACCGGCCATCGGTTTGGCGGTTTCCACAGTACAGGGTGGCAACGTCACGGTCATGTCCGACTCGCTCGATCAGCGTTTGAAGGAATTGGAAACGTTACGGCCTATAGGCATGGAACTCAATATCATCAGTCATCAGGCGCAGTCGGTGAATACCTCCCTGAAAGGATTCCTGATAAACCTGGCCGAGGCGGTGGCCATTGTGGTTGGCGTGTTGCTGTTGTTCATGGGCTTGCGTTCCGGTCTGATTTTAGGCGTGGTGCTCCTGGTCACCATCATGGGGACCTTCATCTTCATGCAGATAAATCACATCACCCTGGAGCGTATTTCTCTGGGCGCGTTGATCATTGCGCTGGGCATGCTGGTGGATTGCGCCATCGTGGTCACTGACGGTATGCGGATGCAAATGGCGCAGGGCAAATCCGGTTTTGATGCAGCCTGTGACATCGTCGGACAAACGGCATTGCCGATGCTGGGTGGAACGGCGGTTGCCATTGTGGCGTTTGCCGCTATCGGCACTTCTCAGGATTCCACCGGCGAATATTGCCGCACCTTGTTCAGCGTCATTTTGTATTCGCTCACGCTGAGTTGGTTGACGGCGGTGACGTGTACCCCGCTGCTTTGTGCGACTTTTCTCAAGGTAACACCGGGCACGGCGAATGCATCTGATGATCCCTACTCTAAAGGCTTTTATCTGATGTACCGCAACTTTCTGAGCGGGTGCATTCGCTTAAGGTGGGCTGTGGTCGCTGTTACTATCGCGATGTTCATTTCGGCGCTGGTGGGTTTCGGTTATATCAAGAACAGCTTTTTTCCAGACTCGACCCGCCCTCAGTTCTATGTGGATATCTGGTTCCCTGAGGGCACTGACATCCGTGCAACCGAACGTCAATTCAAGGTGGCGGAAGCAGCACTAAAAAAACATGAAGGCGTCACGCATCTTACCAGTACGCTTGGCGGCAGCCAGGTTCGTTTTCTGTTGACCTATACGCCTGAAAAAAACTATCCCAGTTTCGGACAGATTTTGGTGGATGTGGATGATTACACGCGTATCAAGACCCTGGCGCCTCAAGTCCAAAAGGAACTTGAAGAGCTGTTTCCAGGCGCTATCGCCAATGTGCGCCTGTTCGTTCTGGGGCCGTCCACTGGCGGCAAGATTCAGTTACGTATTTATGGTCCCGATGCCGAACAACTGAGGATACTGGCCGGCAAGGCCGAAACTGTTTTGTTTAACAATCCCAATGCCAGGGCCGTACGCAATGAATGGCGCGAGAAAATCAAGGTAGTCCGGCCGCAGATGGCGGAAACCCAGGCGCGTAGGGCCGGCATCGATAGGCCGGAACTGTCGCAGGCGCTGGAATCCGCTTTTCAGGGCACTAAAGCAGGGCTCTACAGAGAGCGGGATGAACTGATTCCTATCCTGGCGCGAGCGCCAGTTACGGAACAGGCCGACCTGGATAGTCTCGATGGAATTCAAATATGGAGTCCCGCAGCCCAGTCGATGATTCCGATGGGACAAATCGTCTCCGGTTTCGCGACCGAATTTGAAGATGCCTATGTATGGCGAAATGACCGGCGGAAAATGATCCGCCTCCATGCTGATCCCCGGGAAGGACTGCCCAGCGAACTGTTCGGACAGGTGAAGGCGAAAATCGAACAAGCCCTTAACGTGGATGTGGCGGCGGTAGCGGGTCATGATGTGGATGCTTCATCCTTCGATGCCAAAACCCTGAAAGTTCAGGAGAACGATCTGTGGCCGCTCAAGAATAAACCGGGTTACTACATGGCCTGGGGTGGCGAGGCCGAGGACTCGGCGCGGGCCAACGCAAGTCTGGCAAGCTCAATACCCATGTTCTTTGGCATCATGGTGTTGATCGTGCTGGTGCTGTTTAACTCCATCAAAAAGACCTTGGTCATCTGGTTAACCGTGCCTCTAGCCGTAATCGGCGTTACGGTAGGGCTGTTGGTCTTCAATCAGCCCTTCGGTTTTATGGCGCTACTCGGACTCATGAGCCTTTCAGGAATGGCTATTAAAGCATCGATCGTGCTGGTTGATGAGATTAATGTACAAATTGAACAAGGCAAAACGCCCTATCAAGCGGTGCTGATTGCCGGAGTCAGCCGTTTGATTCCGGTCACCATGTCGTCCGGTACCACGATGCTGGGTATGATTCCTTTGTTTACGGATGCATTTTTCATTGCCATGGCGGTTACAATCGTATTCGGACTCGGCTTTGCCACGTTGCTGATTCTTATCGTTGTGCCGGTGCTTTACAGCATTTTCTTCGGCATTCATGAGGATGAGCCGAAGACCTCCGAAGGAGAAAAATCCGGTCTATTGCCCAAACATTCAGGGTCGGTGGGGTAAATATTATGGATAGAAATAACAAACTGCGCCCGCTGATAATTATGATGACTGCCGCTATTGTAAGCAGCAGTTGTAGTCTGGTCGGCCCTGATTACGTCAAGCCGGAGAGCGCTGTCGAAGCTAAATGGATCAATCAGTCATCCCCGGAAATCAGCAAGCGTACAACTGAATTATCCACCTGGTGGAAAGTATTCAATGACCCGG
>JBAQEN010000826.1:0-27702 GCA_049286765.1 Methylococcaceae bacterium | reverse complement strand
AAATGAATCAGTCCTAATAAGCCCAGTCCGACATACACGGCCACCAGGGCAACAGCAACCGCGCTGAAAAACTCCAGAATTGCCGATGATAAAAATGCAATGCGCAAAACCGCCATGGTTCTTTCTCGAAAACCATCAGCAATCTTGTCGATGTTTGCTAACTCCTGGGTAGCCTGGCCGAACAGCTTGAGTGTCTCCAGCCCTTGCAAACGATCCAGAAAATAACCGCTCATTCTTGCCATAGCCAAAAATTGACTGCGATTAGCGGAGGCGGCCCCCATGCCGACTAAGGCCATAAAAACCGGCACCAGCGGCCCGGCTACTAAAAAGATCAACCCGACCACCCAGTTGACTGGCATGACGACGCTAATCATGATGAGCGGCAATACGCCAACTATCATTTGTTGAGGCAGATAACGCGAAAAATAATTTTCCAGCGCATCGACCTGCTCCAGCGTAACGGCTGCCAATTCACCGCTTTGATATTGCTTGATTCCGGCGGGTCCCAACGTTAAAAATCTGGCGAACAATTGTTTTCTTACCGACGCTCTGACTTGCGCTCCGGCTTCAAATCCCCAGGTTTGATGCCAATAAACACACACGCCACGCAGGATAAAAACGGCTGTCAGCAATAAGAACGGTGTGATGACAGACGCCCACGGCAACCTGTCAATAATGATGGCTTGCAGTATAAAAGCCAGCAAAGCCGATTGAACAATGACACCCAGTCCATTAATAATACCGGCAATAGCTGAAAATAAAACGGGTTTACGGACGGCTTTGCTTTGTTTTTTTAACCAACCGGCACAGGTTTTCTCCCGGGCTTTGTTTTTATCGAAATAGGCTTGATTGTCCGTTTCTATCAGCTGCACTGATTCCCAACATTTGTTTTTAGTGGTGAAATCTTACCAAGAATATACGCCAGTATCGTGCTGGCCGCAGGATAAAATGCATACCTTGACCACAGCGGATTAAAATTGCTCCATGAGCCGACTGGATATTTATGTAGACGGTACAAAAAACAAGGTTTTTAGTTTTTACCATCTGAAAATGTATTTATGCCCAGTACAATGACTGTTAATGGTTATAGGGGGCAGTTTCTTGGATCAGCAACAATTTAGGCTAATTTTTGAAGTTATTAGTTCAAGTACAGAGTTTTACAATTTATGTTTGGCAATCATCTGAGCCATTTAAAATGCCAAATCGTTAACGCTCAATATAGCCAGTAAAATCGACACAATAATTCCTGCAATCATTAGCCCCAGCGTAATTATCAATGCCGGCTCCAGGAAAGCCAGCAATCGCTGTATTGCCACTCTGAGCTGTTTGTCATATATAGTCGCCACGCGCAGCAGCATTTCTTCCAGGCGCCCCGTTTCTTCGCCCATTTTAACCATTTGCATGGCCATTTTAGGAAACAGGTCTTTTCCCAGCAAAGCATCCGATAAATGTTTGCCTTGTTTTAACTGCTCTTCGGCATCCTGAATCGCTGCGGCTAATACCAGATTGTCGACAGTTTCCCGCACAATAGCCAGCGCTGACAGTATTGAAACGCCATTGCCCAATAGAGTTCCTAAGGTGCGGCTGATATTGGCGGTTTCTTTATTCAAAATAATCGTTCCTGCCAGCGGTAATTTCAGAAAACGCGCGTCCCAGACTTTCTTTTTTACAGGGTCTGCTAATTGAAATCTCATATAACTGGTCACAAAAATGATCACGCCCAGCAATGCCCACCAATAGCTTTGCAGCCATTTCGCCAAGCCCACAACAATTTGGGTCGATACTGGCAGAGCCTTACCTGCACTTTCAAACATTTCGGTAAATTGTGGCACCACAAAAGTCAGCATCACAAACAGGGAAGCCAACGACATCACCAGTAATATCGCGGGGTAGATTAATGCCGTGCTGACGGTGTCTTTTAATTCCTGCGAACGCTCCAGATACTCGGACAAGCGCGTCAACACTTCGCCCAAACTGCCGCCAGCTTCACCAGCGCGTATCATGTTCAAATAAAACTTTGTAAAAATACCCACCTGTTTTTCCATCGCGTCAGCTAATGAAGAACCACTTTTTACTTTATCCAAAACATGGGCAATAAGCTTACTGAGCCGCTCATTGTCTTCAGTCAGATCCATCAGCACCAGCAATGACTTATCTAAAGGCAAGCCGGATTCCAATAAAGTTGCCAACTCACCAGTCAATACCGCAATGTCTTTCTGTGATAGCCTTGACTGTTTTGCACCTAAACTTAGACCAAGAAACGACCTGCTACTGGCGAGTTTTACACGAATGGGGATATAACCTTCCGACTGCAACGTTGCTATCAGGAGCCGTTCATCCACAGCGTCTCTAATGCCTTCTTCGGTTTCACCCAGACTATTAACTGCTTTGTAGGTAAATAAAGGCATCTTAAATTTCCGACGTGACGCGCAATACTTCTTCTAATGTGGTAATTCCCTGTATTACCTTAACCAGGCCATTTTCATAAAGGGTTTCCATACCTTCTTCAATAGCAAGTCTTTGAATAGCGCCCGCTTCTTCGTGCGCCATAATTAATTTGCGTATAGGATCGGTCATCGGCAAAAATTCAATAATAGCCAATCGCCCACGGTAACCCATGCCCGCACAGGCAGAACAACCGACCGGTTTATATAAAACAATTTCACCCTCAGGTGCATATTTCCTCAAGCGCAGTTCTTTAACAATCTCGGGAGCGGCGATAGTGCCTTCTTTGCAGACGGGACACAGCTTTCTGACCAGTCGTTGCGCCAATATGCCATTGACAGTAGAGGTAAGTAAATACTCTTCAAGACCCATATCAAGCAAGCGTGTTACGCCCCCCGCCGCATCATTGGTATGTAATGTTGATAATACCAAATGTCCTGTTAGTGCTGATTGCACAGCAATTCTTGCTGTTTCCAGATCGCGCATTTCGCCAATCATAATGACATCGGGATCTTGCCTGACAATGGAACGCAACGCCGACGCAAAAGTCAAGCCTATCTGGGGCTTCGCCTGAATCTGATTGACCCCTTCCATCTGATATTCTACAGGGTCTTCAACGGTAATAATTTTTCGTTCCGAGGTATTAAGTTGCTTTAACGCTGCATACATCGTGGTGGATTTACCGCTACCCGTAGGGCCGGTAATCAGAATAATGCCATGTGGTTGCGCCAATACCTCAACAAACTGCTGTAGATGTCGCCCGGAAAAGCCCAGCGAGGCAAAATCCAGCACCGTACTTTCTTTATCCAGCAAGCGGATCACCACACTTTCACCATACATGGTAGGAATGGTCGAAACCCGCAAATCCAGTTCCTTACCCAGCATTTGCACTTTGATGCGGCCATCCTGCGGCAATCTTCGCTCGGCAATATTCAGTTTAGCCATAATCTTGATGCGTGAAATGACCGCCGCCGTTGATTTAACATGAGGCGCGTCAATTTCCTGCAAAACTCCGTCCACGCGTAGCCTGACTTTTAAAGTTTGCTCAAAAGGTTCAATGTGTATGTCTGATGCCCTGGTTTCAATCGCCCGCTGCATAATCAAATTAACCATTTTGATAACGGGAGCTTCACTGGCCAGATCTTTTAAATGCTCTAAATCTTCCTCTCCCAGATCATCCAAAGCCAAGTCATCAATCAGCTTATCTTGTGACTGACCTTCACCATACTGTACTGCCAACGCGGCATCGATTTCTGAAAGTAAACCCACTTTGGCAATGATGCGTTTTCCTGTCGCCAATCGCAGTGCATCAATAACAAACTGATCTTCAGGATCCATTAGAGTAACGGTAATACTGTCTTCAGTATTATTTAAGCCAATGACATGATAGTTCTTTAAAAAACGTAACGAAACACTTTCAGGCAATTGCATTTCCAACGGATACTGATCCGCCGTAATCTTCTCAAAATGACCCGATTCGACAAACGCATCCGCCACATCAAGCTCTGAGCATAGCCCTAACTTAACCAGTAACTGCGGCAAGCTTTCCGCCACTGCGTTTTTTTGAACCCGCTCCACTTTTTTTAATTCTGAAACGGATAGTTTGTTTTTTTCTTGCAGGGTTTTTAATATAGCTTCATAGGCCATTAACATTTACCTTCTATAAGCGGCTTTATAAATTATCTAAAGACTTGGCGCGTTCTTCAAAAAAGACTTTACATCGTTATTATCTACCCGGAAATAGATGTCCTCGACTAACAAAGATAAACCCATCGATTCGAAGGTTACTTCATCGCCCATAAAATAATGGCTGGACACCCAGTTGTCGCTTTTTCGGCAAACCTCGACATCGACTATATCCTGTTCGATTATCACATATTCTTTTAGCGTGGGGATGGCTTGATAAGCAATTTTCTTTGTCGTTTCATCCATTCTGCGCGTGGATGCCGATAACACCTCGACAATTATTACGGGGGTTTCGGTGTAATAATCGTTATCGCTGTGGTCTTCGCAGACCACCATTACATCCGGGTAAAAAAAATCCTGCCCGACTTTAACATTGATGTCGGATGAAAAAGGCTCGCAAGGTGTGTTTTTTAAATACGATCTTAATTCACCAAAAACATTGCCGGCAATACGCTCATGGTTTTTACTCGCACCCCCCATCGCATATAAGGAGCCGTCGAAATATTCATGCTTTACCTCACTGATAAGTTCGCCTTGCAGATAATCAGTCTCGCTAATCCATTCAGTTGCTTGGTCAAGTTTAAGGGCCATGTCTACGGTCTCAATTGTTAATGAAGGTTGCTTGTGATTGCGTAAAGCCAATAAGATACATCAGTTGGGAGACAAGCCGTTTATTAATTCAAATCCCCGCAAAAAATCCAGTCGCCTCTATGCCTGCAATCGCACAACGCTCATCCTGATCAGATACATCGCCACTAATTCCGACTGCGCCGACGAGATTATTGTCGGCATCACGAATCAATACGCCGCCTGGAACCGGCATTATTTTTCCATCGGCTACATCGATCAACGCATTCATAAAATCGGGGCGTTGCGCTGCCACCCCCGCCAAGCTGCGTGATGATACCCCCATGTTAACCGCACCCCACGCTTTTGCTGTAGCAATTTGTTGTCTGATCATACTCGCGCCATCTTCTCTTTGCATGGCTTTAACATGACCGGCGGCATCCAGCACCACCACAGTCAGCGGGGCCAAATTTAATTCTCTCGCTATATGAATAGCAGTGTTTATTATAAAATTGGCTTGTTTCAATGTTAATACTGTCATTAGTGACCCTGGGTTATTTTAATAGCGGGAAAAGATAAGATTCTATTATGCCAGCAATAATCGGTTGTGCTTTGGCATTGGGATGCAGCCCGTCCACTTGCATCAAATCCTTATCCAACGCGATATCTTCGAGAAAAAAGGGCACAAACGGAACTTCCAGCTCTTTAGCCAATTGAGGATAAACGTTGTAAAACATATCAACGTAGCGCTTTCCGTAATTAGGTGGAATTTTCATGCCCAGCAACATGACTTTTGCGCCCGCTTTCTGGGCGCGGCGTGTCATCTCGGCCAGATTGTCTTTCATCTGTACCGGTGACAAACCGCGTAAACCGTCATTTGCGCCCAGTTGAATTAAAAGTATTGCGGGGGCTTGTGCGGCTAAAATCCGGTCGATACGCGCCAAACCACCGGCGCTGGTATCGCCGCTGATGCTTTCATTGATGATTTTATAGTCGCTGTTTGATTTAACCAGCTTTTTTTGTAACAAAGCAACCCAACTCTGGTCTACTTCAATTCCGTAACCAGCGCTGATACTATCTCCTAATACAACTATCGACTTGGCCATAGCAGTCATAGACATTAAGGAAATTATCAAGGCAACTAAAAAACCAGGCATTATGCATACTCCAAAAGATACATTAAACCCCATTATAGTAACGGAAAATCTGGGTAAATCGGTAGTAACTTCGGATGGGACGCTAAATATCTTGTCATCGATAGATTTGCTAATCAAATCGGGTGAAAGTATTGCCATTGTTGGCGAATCAGGTTCAGGAAAATCCACGTTAATAAGCCTGCTGGCAGGATTGGACACGCCTAGCTCTGGATCAATTCACCTTAACGGAAAACTATTAACTGCGATGAATGAAGATGGCAGGGCTGCCATGCGTAATGAGTTGATTGGTTTTGTGTTTCAGTCATTTCAATTATTGCATGGACTCACAGCATTGGAAAATGTCATGCTGCCTCTGGAATTAAGAGGAGATAAAAATGCTAAAGCCTTAGCTAGCGCTTTATTGCATAGAGTTGGCTTGTCGCATCGTTTATCACATACGCCCAAACAACTTTCAGGCGGCGAACAACAACGTGTAGCCCTTGCCAGGGCTTTTGTCACCCGACCCGCGATTCTTTTTGCAGATGAACCGACAGGCAATCTGGACAGTAAAACCGGCGCAACCATCATTAATTTACTGTTTGAGTTGAATAAAGAAAACAAAACAACATTGATCCTGGTGACACACGATCACACTTTGGCGGTGCGATGTCAACGCACTATCAAACTGGACTCAGGGCACATGGTATGAACCGTTTTAATTATGGCGCTTAGAATAGCGCTGTCAATCGGAGAAACTTGTTATCATCCATCCCATTATCAATAATGAATAACCGGTTAAATTTCATCTCAACCATTGTGTGAAATTCAAATAATCAATTCCGAATCCCTATTTTTTGATCCGTATTCTGACAAATGGGTATCCAGTTCCATTGATCTGATCATCATTGTGAGCTCATCCCGCTGCTGCTTTAATGGCTCAAGTTCTGCCTCAAGTGCAGAAATATTTTCTGCAACATTGCATTTTGATTCACTAATTTTTTTCAGTATCAGTAATCGATTTTCAATTTGCTTTTTATGATCTTTAATTTGATACATTAGCGGTGTTAAAACCCCATTGCTCCATGTTATTGCATCGGCATGTACCTGCCTGAGAATAATTCTGGCTTTGGCAATAAGTGTGCTGTAAAGCTTTTCAATAACAACGCCTTGCTCCGTCATTGTAAGTCTGGTACTGGTTCGAAAAGCTTCGCCTTCAGCAAAAATCTGCTCCAGCTCAATTTGATAGGGCTTAATATAAAATAATTGCGGTTCGATTTCTTTAAAGCCATATTCTTCCTTAAATTTTTTGTGTATGACTTTAACCAGGCGACGCGTTTCATTGGTAACATCTATACCGTTCTGTAACAAATCTTGCAGATCATCGAATAATTTGCGGATGTTTTGTTTCATGCCATAAGTGGTCAGACTCTTTGCTATTTCATATTTAGCGTTGGCAATGATCGTATCTACTTTTTCGTGGGCAAATGAATCAATCAGCATCTTGGCCTGAACAATAAAAATCCGGCGGCTCGCCTGAAAGTTTTCAACATTTGCTCTGTATATATTATGTCTGTCACGGGTTTCAGCCATCAATTTCCCACTCATATCCTGATTTTGAAAATCTATTTTTTTGAATTCCTCAAGTTGACTCACTGCATGCAAAAATGACCTTTCCGTTAAATTTGCAGATTCATTAAGTAAAAATCCAATATCACGAACGACAGTCTCCATCAGAATGTTGCGTTTCTGAGTTAATATATTGCTGGCAAGGTAATTTTCTAATGGCGCTAACCGGCTTCTTATAAGCAAAGCCTTATCAGCTTTAACTTTGGCTATCAGCGCTTGTTTGGCTGAAACGGGAAAAATCGAATTTTCGTTGATTTTTAAAATAGCAGCTGATGCTCTAACTTGAGATTGAATAGACTGTTCATAGTTATTTGCTCCGTCAAGCTGGTCATCCCACATGGCATCAATTTTATTCATAACTACGGCTAAACCTTGCGTTTTTCTGCCATGAGCGCGGCAAATATGGGTAAGCCATATTTCCAGATCGCTTTTAGTTACGCCGGTATCTGCTGCGAGGACAAAAATGATTGCTTGGGCGCTAGGTAACATGTTTAAGGTTAATTCAGGTTCAGTTCCTAGTGCATTTAAGCCGGGTGTATCAATAATTGTTAAGCCCTGTTTTAGCAAAGGGTGTGGAAAACTGATTAATGCATGACGCCAGCAGGGTATTTCCACTTTATCAGGATTGATAATGCCTTGCGCAGTTGCCTCTCGTTGATTCCATAAACCGAGTTTACCGGCAAGTTGCCTGTCTACTTTTTTTGTTGCGACGAGTTCCTTAAAGGCTTCCTGCATTTGTGCTGGTGAATCGCTGTCAAGTTTGAACTGAACCCACCGCTCCGGTTTTTGTTTTAATTCAGCCAATGAAATATCTTCAAGCCGGGTTTCTATAGCCAGCAACCGAATATAACTGCCACCTGCTTCATCATAAAATAACTCTGTTGGCGACATCGTAGTGCGACCCGGAGCAGAGGGAAGCAATCTTACGCCGGTTTCGGCAAAAAATAATGCGTTAATCAGCTCAGTTTTCCCTCGGGAATATTCCGCAACGAAAGCCAGTGTAATACGATCGGATTCCAGGACGGTGAGAATATTCAAAATGGTATTAATACTCTGAGAATCATTCATACCATAGCGATTACGCCATTGATGATACATTCCTAACGAGTGTATCAACTTTGTACGCCATAGCGTGTATTCGTGAATTTTCTCTTTAAATTCCTGATTCCTCATCACAAGCCTTTTTACTTACACAATTTTGCCAGCGGGTCGAAAAATTATCTTAAGGGCATCGACTAGCAATTGTAGTCCATATCCTAATAACTTTTGGATTGTAAAAGCTATATTGTTAGGGACTGGAAGGTTCCAAGTAATCTAAATACCATAAAGGTGTTGATATTCTTTTATGGAATTGAGCGCATCACCGGCACCAATTGTTAAATAGTCAATAATGTTCTCCAGTGTAATTATTGCGATGACTGGGATATTAAAACTGTCTCGAACTTCCTGAATGGCGGAAATATTATTTTGTCCCCTTTCCTGCCTGTCCAGAGCAATCAATACACCTACCGGCGTAGCATTGGCATTCCGGATAATGTCCACTGATTCTCTGACTGAAGTGCCCGCAGTTATCACGTCATCAACAATGATTACCTTGCCTTGTAACGAAGCGCCCACAAGGTTGCCTCCTTCACCGTGATCTTTGGCTTCTTTACGGTTAAAAACAAAAGGAATATCTTCAGCACTTAACTGGGCATAAGCAATAGCTGTTGCGCTAACCAGAGGAATTCCTTTGTATGCAGGGCCGTAAAGAATATCCGGTTTAATTCCGGAATGAAGCAAGGCCTGTGCGTAAAACTGTCCCAGTTTACTTAAGCGGGCGCCAGTATTGAACATACCGGTATTGAAAAAATAAGGGCTGGTGCGACCTGACTTTAACAGGAACTCACCAAATTTTAATACGCCGCAATCCAGGGCATAAGCAATGAAGTCTTTTTGATAATCAAACATAATGATGGTTAAGATAGTAGAAACATAAATTTCGGAGTTTGTATTTGAGCATGGTTCGTTAATAAAGCTCATCCACACGTTTTAGCTGCAAAAATAAGATGCCAACCTATCAGCAGCTTGCGTGAAATGGCTTTAAAGCTCTGCATGGTATTCTAAACTGATTACCCCAAACTTTTTAATTCATTCCTAATGATTTTCCTTATCCAACTCCCATACAACACTCGGTATCGCGCAACCTATAACAATTAATTTCCAAATGAACTTGCCTGATACCAAAGATTTCGTTTGATCATAGTGAATAATAGTCAGAGTTAACATGAATGCTGAGTTGATTAATTTCAGCTACCTAATTCAAACGTATTTTTTTCAGGTTCGAATTCTTTCGAGATATTCGGTGAGTTGAGTACAAATTAGTTATACCTTTACACATGCGCGCCTTATATTCATAATAAATCAATGGTTTATTAATATAAAAGTGGCATTGCAATATTTCCGCTATCCTTATTGATTTTCTGCCCTATCCATAATCCGGTACAATCACAAGGAGTAATACTGCTACAGAAAGCAGTTGGTCAGAACTCACTTAAGTTAAAGCAAAAATTCGCTCAATACTAACAGGGGATAATAATGAAACACTGCCGTTTTTTCGGTAATCGTGGACCAGCAATAATTTTAGCGCTTTTAATAGTTTTACCGGTTAATTCATTGGCCGCTGATACCTGGAATTATCATCAAGAAAACGACAGTTTAACCAATCTGACTTATAGCTTTGCGCAATCCCCCCTGCCGCGCCCTGGTCTTTATGACAACCTCAGGCTGGAAATCGTTTGCAAAGAAAACAAATTGCAAGCCGTTATCGATGCGGACAACTTGATTGCCTCACAGAACAGCAGCTTTGATTTGGAATATCAAATTGATAAAAAAACTGCTATTACGGTTCCAATGAAAACATTCCCTGACTCAAAGCGCAAAGGCTATACCATCGAGTTCGCCAAAGGCATCGCTGATGATTTGTTGACAGGGAAGGCCGTTTTCATTCGCGTCAACACGATGATTCGGACAGTTCTATCCAGCTCAATCCCGCTGGATAATGCAGCAGAACCCATTAAGCATGTATTTGCTGATTGCGGTCTTGGCATATCAGATAGCGAAGCCGCCTACAGTTTGGCTGAATTTGAAAAAGAATTTAACCAGCTTTCTTCGGAACAACAACAGCAAGTATTGCTTAAAATCAGACAAATAATAATGGAGACACGCTAATGTTGCGGCTATTCAATATCGATAAGGGTATGCTTAAAGAACAGGTATTGTCTGAAGATCTGTTCGAACAAGCGGTAGCAATAGCGGCCTGGATTGATGCCCACGAACCCAGCGATGATGAGCGTACTCAGTTGCAAGCTTTTCTGAGCACAGCGCTACCGGAATCGGATGATGTTGAGGAAATCGAATTTTCAGCGCGGTACTTTACCGATACCGCCGGGATTCATGTGCGTTCCCTGTTTCTTACCCAAAGCGAGGGCCGGCATAATACCGTCACGGTGGCGTTTATTTTGCAAAATGAGCGGCTGATAACATTACGTGAAGGCGAACTGGCTGATTTTCGCCTGTTAAGAATGCGTGTCCGGCGCGGACAGATAAAAGTTCATACGCCTCAACATCTGCTAGTTATTATGTTTGAGCAGAAAGTGGAAAATCTCGCGGATGCCATCGAGGACATTCATCGTAAATTGGAAGATGTCAGTTATCTGGTGCTGGAAGAAATAGATTCCGATCTTGAAGATGCCATTGACCGTCTGGCCAAACTGGAAGACAGCAACGGCAAGATTCGTTTATGTTTAATGGATACGCAACGTTCAATCTCTTTTTTACAAAGACATCTGCGCAATAATCCCGAGTTGCAGGAAACTGCGAGGGAGATTATCCGCGACGTCGATACGCTGATGTCACATACGACCTTTCTGTTTGATAAGATCAATTTCTTGATGGACTCGACTCAGGGATTTATCAATATCGCCCAGAACAAAATTATCAAAATCTTTTCCATTGCTGCCGTGGTATTTCTGCCGCCAACTTTAGTGGCCAGTATTTATGGCATGAATTTTCAATATATGCCGGAACTCAATCTGAAATTGGGCTATCCTGGCGCATTGGGCATAATGTTTTTGGCGGGGATCGCGCCTTATTGGTTTTTTAAACGCAAGGGCTGGCTATAAATGCTTAACGTCGACGACATAAGCCGTGATTACTCAGTATCCCCAACCGGCACGGCAAATGCGTCAGCAACCAGTTCCTGCACATTATCGCCAGTCAAACTATTTAAAAAAGCGGTTAAATCATCCATTTCCTGGCTGGTTAAATTTAATGGCTTTATTAAAGGATCCAAATTTTCATTGGCTATGCCGCCGCGATTATAAAACTCAACCACTTGTTGCAGGGATTGCAAAGAACCGTTGTGCATATACGGCGCAGTCAAACTGATATTACGTAACGATGGGGTTTTATATTGCCAGCGATCTTGTGGATTTTGGGTTATTTCATAGCGGCCGAGATCATTAGGTTTTGTTTCCGACACCGTTGTAGTTAGCGCAGTTGCGACATCAACATAAACGCCGGGGGCAACCTGTACCCGCTGCGTTTTATCTGTTTTACCCATGGCTTTAGCATAAACAATGCCAGTATTATGGTTGCCATTATCGGTAAACAGGGCATAGTCCGATTTGATTGTGTGGCAACTGGAACAGTTGGCCTTGCCGTTAAACAATTGAAAGCCGCGCTGCGCTTTCTCATCCAGCGCCTTCTTATCTTTTCCGTAATACCAGCGATCAAAGGGTGAATTGGCCGAATTTAGCGTCCGTTCATAACTGGCAATCGCCATGCCGATGGTTTCCATGCCCGGTTCTTTGTTGAATGCCTGTTTAAACAGGCCGTTGTAATCCGCACTGTTGTTGATCTTTTCGATAACGTAACCAATAGACGGATTAGCCATTTCATTATGGGCTAATAATGGCCCCCAGACTTGCTGTTCCAAGGTCGTTTCACGGCTATCATGAAACAGCGATTGGGCATAAGCGATATTGTATAAAGTGGGCGAATTGCGCCTTACGGTCCGCCCTTCAATGCCGACTGCTGTTGCCATTTCATTGCTGGTAAAACCCTGTTCAGGAATATGGCACATAGCGCAGGAAAAGGTGTTGTTGAGTGACAGGCGGCGGTCATAAAACAGCTTTCTCCCCAAGCTAATTTTTTCTTTAGTCAGTGGATTGTTTACCGGTACAGGCACGGCAGGAAGGCCTAATGGCGGTTTTTTTACGGTTTTGAGTAAATTCGTTGCTCGACCTACCCGGTCGGTCAACGCAATAGAACTTGTTTGATAAGCAAGCTGTTCGTAATTCGATTTATTGTCACCCGCAGAATAAAGGTCAGTAGGGCGGGCTGCGCTTTTTTGCCCGCCAACATGGGGCATTGCCTGTTTCGGCTCAGCTTGCAACAATGTCTTGATATCATTAATCAGTGTATCAGGGTGTAAAAATGCAACACTATAGATATTGCGCAGCTGTTTGTTTTTGTCGATCAGGTAAACGCGTAGAATATGCGAAAAAGTGCCGGTAAACTTGCCCTGAGCATCATATACTTTTTGTATATTTTGCTTGTAGTGATCCAATATCGGCTTTAAATCCAGTTCAGACCGGGTGGTCAAAAAGCGCCATTCAACACCTTTGCCTTGCAGCTCCTGTCCATAGCGCTGCATCATCTCAGGCGTATCATGTTCGGGATTGAAACTTAATGTTACCAGCCGTAATTTGCCGGCTATTTCCGGCTCTTTCTTCAAGCGATTTTTAATCTTGTGCAATACCGACGTTGCTAACGGGCAGCCGTTGACATCACTGCAGGTAGAATAAATAAAACTGAGTAATACCACTTTATCGCCCATTAAACTATGCAATTTAATAGTTTTTCCTTGCGAATCAAGCACCATGCCATCAGCAGCTGTACCCAATACCGGCAGATTGTACGTACCAGGCTCCGGCGCGGTGAATTGCAGACTTCCATAGCCTGGAGCAAGTATTTGCTCTTGCGCCGGTTGAGTAACGTCTGCTCGTATAAAATCGCCTGCAAAAGCACAAATACTCAAAAGAAGTAATTTTTGCAAGTTGTGGATATTCATTAAACCTCAGGTGAACAGTAAGCTTTACTTATAAAAAATGCTAACATAGGAGTCGTATATGAAAAGTAATTTTCCTTTATGTTCTATGCTGTATCCAGAAATTTCCAAGTACCATTATCCGGATTCCTTTACCATTGCATGGAAGGTCGATTGAGTCTTGGGAGCTACTTGCAACTTTCTTCCACTCCGCTCCAGCTTGGGTAAATAGGCTTTTTCAACTTCGCATTCGTATTGTTGCGCATCTCGGATTGAAGACAGACTCACACGAGCGATCTCAATCCTCCATATTGAGTAGGCCAAACTATTGGCCTTTTTCACATTATCGGACTGACTGACTCCGAAGAGCATCTACGGCGACAATGACAGTCATCGACGATTTCGAAATGACATCGCCCAAAATAATTCAGGTTACTAATGACCCATCGGGGACACTTCGAGGAAAAGCAGCGGTTGGAGCGTACTGGGTTAAAGCCCTGCAACTTCTCCAGACTTACACTTCGAGTTGATAACGACACTGGTTGGAGTTAACGGTATCATATTTTACTACACAAGCTCGCTATATTTGTTGATCCAGGTGTGTAGGGTATTGGCACTAATCCCTGGCTGTCTGGGCGATCGGCTGATCTGAACCTACTGCCAACTTCACGGAGCATTCTCAAAATTCCGCACTATAATACTTTTACTTTTTGTTTTTCTTGATTCATTTTCGGCACACTTCCTTTATCTCAGGCTATTTTAGAGTGTGTGTCCGGTTTTAGTTGACCATTACAGTTTTCTTGACTTATGTGAATGAACTTGCGAAGCTTGAGATATCCTATTATATAAAACTAAGTTCGAAAAATTGTCCGATTTAATAAAGTGCTATGTTAACACGACGTCGTTTTCTAAGTTATAGCGGTGCAGGGATACTGGCTGTTAGCGCTGGTTGTAGGCCAGCAAATCTCAATTGGATGCCCGATCGGGAAGAGGCATCTTCTAATTCAAACCTGTCACTGGTAGAAAAGGCAAAACTCTCGAAGCTGAAAAATCTTCTTTTAGGGTATCCAATCAATATGAATACCCCGTCCGAGGAGTTTTTTGCCTGGCGGCAACAACTGCTCAATGCGGGAGTTGGAACTTTTGCATACAATAACGTTGGTAACCCGTTTAAAGATAGCATTATCTCATACAATACCCACGATTTTGAACGGGAACTCATCCTTAGATTTGGCAAGTTATACGGCTTTCCTACAGGGAATACATGGGGCTTTCTATCAAATAGCGGTACTGACAGCAATATGCATGGCATGTATATGGGGCGGACCCTTTTAAAAGGGCGTACCGGAGTAGTGCCGAAAGCTTATTTCACCAAAGAAGCGCATTATTCGGTACAGATTTTACGGGACTTGTTGGGGCTTGAAACAGTTTTTGTTGAAACATTACCGGATGGTGGCATGGATGCCAATGACCTGAGGCAGAAACTAGCCGAAAACCCCTCTCATCCAGCATTAGTAATAGCGACGATCGGGACCACTTTTAAAGGAGCAATAGATCAGGTTGACCGTATTCAGGAAATGTTAAAAGGCCGTTCAAGTTATCTGCATTTGGATGCGGCATTATTTGGCGGCTACCTGCCCTATATGGCCCAAGCCTGTGAAGTTTCATATCAATCCAAGAGCAATCCGGCCACTAAACGCTATGATTCCATAGCCGTATCCTGCCATAAATTTTTTGGTTTTCCATCGCCAGCTGGTTTATTTATTACCACAACAAGCCATTTTGATCAGTTTAATGAATTGTTTAGTCAAATTCATAATCCCGAGTATATTCATCACGTGCCGGGAACAATAACCTGTTCTAGAGATGCTGTAAAACCGGCGGAGTTCTATTTCTTTTCAACGCCATCGGCCATGGACAAGCTAGCTGAAGATGCGCAGTCAATGATGCAAAACGCGGTTTACCTGATGGAGCAACTGCAAGCCCATTTTTCCCATTTGCAGCCCACACGCGTTAACGATCTATCCAATACCATTTTTTTTAGAAAACCCAGCGACCGGATTGTAAAAAAATATTCATTAGCAACCATGCATTTAGAGATAAATCATAAAAAACAGGATTATGCGCATGTTGTGGTGATGCCGCATGCAAATCGGAAAGTATTAACTGAATTTCTGACCGATTTAGATAAGGATCCGGTTACCAGCTTATGACGGATTAAAAAATAATTTTTTAGGGCCGATCACTGCCCGTGTCAAATTTTATTAAGACTGAACTTAACAAAATGTCATATTAAATTAGTATCTTACGATTGTAAAAGGCTGGATTTTGTCTGATGTTCGTAAAGTTAAGTTCTGACATCACCAGACAGCATCAAGATTGCCTAAGAGTGTGGAAAATTTGCCAATTTTGGCAAAAAAGAGCGTCCAATTTGTCCGTTAATAATCGCTATTTTGTTGATTGTATAGCACCGACTGTCTTAATGGACTGGAAAAATCCACGCTGGCAGCGTAAAAGATTGGAAGCTTTTTACGGCAGGGAAACATCAAAGTTTTAACCTACTCATGAATAAGCCGAAAGCATTGTTCACCAAGGACTACAGCAGTTGCAGCAGCCACCATTGGATTGGCTAAACTTATACATGCTCCGAATGATGCGATATTAACTAAAGGTTGGTGATCCATAATCGTGGCAGCTGGCTGGCTACTGGTCATTACTCTATTGATTGGCAGTACGGTTAATTGGCCCGTCGCAAGGCCAAAACTGCAGATCAAACCTGCGCCATTACAAACATCGTGACCTACTATACCCCTTTATAAAAGGTCAGAAAAAAGCCATTTTACTATCGATTCAGTGCTTGCCGATACACATCAATTGTTTGCTTCACGCATTTATCCCATGTAAATTCCTTACTTCTTGCCTGCGCTTTATGTGAAAGATGCTGCCTGAGGTTATCGTCATCAACCAGCCTTAGAATCGCCTGAGCGACTGCATCATCGTCATGCGGATTGATGAGCAAGCCGGTATCGCCCACCACTTCAGGTAACGAAGAAACCTCCGAAGAAATAACCGGTACGCCGCATGCCATCGCTTCCAATGGCGGCAAGCCAAAGCCTTCATAAATTGAAGGATAAATTAGAGTCAATGCTCCAGCAATCACCCTTGCAAGATCTTCTCGCGGCAAATAACCGATTTGGCGAACTTCCCCTGCGCTTACCAGGGGTGCAATTTGCAGTTCCAGCGCCGATGTTCGCCAACCGTTCATACCGACCAGTACTAAAGGAAATTCTTTGCGAATTTGTTGTGGTAGCAGCATATAGGCACGCAATGCAACCTGTAGATTCTTCCTGGGTTCGATAGTGCCCACTGCCAGTAGATAGCGTCCATGCACAAGACCGAGGCGATCCAATACCGGCAGAGTATCTTCAACTGTCCGAGGGTAAAACAGAGACTCTACCCCCAATAACACCGGTTTGATAAGGTCAGCCTTTACGCCGAATACATCCATTATCTCGCGTTTAACAAACTCAGAATCGGTAAGAATGAGCGCGGCGCGGCGCAGACCCGGTTCAAAATACCTATTCATCGCACGCACTCTTTCCACCGGATGGGTTTGAGGAAAACGAATCCAGGATAAATCATGTACGGTGATTACTGAAGGCCCATTGAACTTGAAGGCCAGAATATTTGGCTCGTGATAAACCTCAGCCTTATTGGATAGCACGCCACGAGTGAATCTGTTTTGCTGCAGAAACCGGTTAACTGCATAGGCATTAGGCATAAACCGCTTGAACAGGGTCTTAAAGGCTGCAATGTTATGAACAGGTCTATCCCGAAGCTCTTTGCTCCAGCCTGAGCCGTAAAACAGATCGAGCTCCAGTTCAGGCCTTGTCAGCAAGCCTTTGGCCAATTGATACGTGTATTGCCCGATCCCTGTAAGTGGTGTCAACAGAGCCGTGGCGTTTAACGCAACTTTCATGGAAGCAACTCAGGAGTTTCTGCGGCGCCAAGCATCCATTGCAAGGTCTCACGCAAGGTCGGCAGCCAAATATTGCCTACCACACCCTGTAACTTTGCCGGACTACCGCACAAACGATGAATTTCATTGTCCCGAGCAAAGACAGGGTTTACTTTGATTTGCAGATGATGCTTCGTGATCTGGCCCAGCAGTTCAAGTACGGATTTAAGTGTTACTGGCTTACCCGAACAGATATTGTAAACTTCTCCCGGCCCGGCATTTTTCAGCAATTGCAAATAGGCCTCGCAGACAAAGCGTACATCATTAAACTCCCTCTCCACTTCAATATTGCCCAACTCAACTATTTCTGCACGCCGCAAATAATGGACCACCAACTTCGGAATAATGAACGACTCCGCCTGCCCAGGACCTATATAGTTAAACGGGCGCACAAAAAACAACGGCAATCTGTCCAGATAAGTTTTTGCCATATATTCCATAGCCAGCTTGCTCATCGCGTAATGATTTACCGGGGCAGGCGGCTGTTCTTCAGTGATAGGCGACTGCTCGCAATTACCGTAAACATTTGAGCTGCTGGCTAATAAAATGCTGCGTGGCGGCTGCGTGAGAGCCGCTAAAGCATCCAACAAATTGAGTGTGCCAATCACATTGACCTTATAAAAGGCACTGGTATCTGCGTGACCCACGAAACTGATAGCTCCCAGGTGAACAACGGCTTCCGGCGCTGCTTGCAAAACTTCCTGTCTCACTGCCTTAGGATCTGTAAGATCGGCCTGTAATGCGATAACTTCGTGCCCATAGTCGTGAGCAGACTTGACGAAGTGTTTACCGGTAAAACCATGGGCGCCGGTAACCAGCAGTTTCAAAATGAGAACCCCTCTGCATTGCGCCGCAAATCAGCTTCCACCATCATCTGGCACAACTGCTCCAGTGTGGTTTTTGGCTCCCACCCCAATTGAGCCTTGGCCTTAGCGGGATTGCCAATCAACAATTCAACTTCAGCCGGGCGATAAAACTTAGGATTGACTCGTAACACGATCTGTCCTACTTTTAACTCCGTTTCTTCTGGGGAGAGGGAAGAGTTTCTAGCTGAAATTACAGCATATTCCCCGTCACCTTGTCCTTTGAATTCAAGTTCTACGCCAATCGCCTTAAATGCCATGCGCACAAAATCACGCACAGTTTCAGTGCGATTAGTGGCCAAAACGAAGGTGTCAGGTTCCTCGGCCTGCAGTATGCGCCACATGCCTTCCACATATTCCTTCGCAAAACCCCAATCACGTTTGGCATCCAAATTACCGAGCTCCAGGATATCCAGCTTGCCAAGCATGATTTTAGCTACAGAGTCGGTAATCTTGCGGGTAACGAACTCGCGTCCGCGTAGCGGACTTTCGTGGTTAAACAAAATACCGCTGGAGCCAAAGATGCCATAGCTTTCGCGGTAGTTTACCGTTATCCAGTGCGCATAAAGCTTGGCCACGCCATAAGGACTACGGGGGTAAAACGGCGTATCTTCAATTTGGGGAATGGCCTGAACCTTGCCGAACATTTCCGACGTGGAGGCTTGGTAAAACCGGATTTTAGGATTAACCAATCGTATTGCTTCCAATAAATTCAGCGCGCCGATGCCGGTAATCTGCGCTGTGGTAGTAGGCTGGTCAAAACTTACACCGACAAAACTCTGTGCCGCCAGATTGTATATTTCATCTGGCTGCACCTTTTGAATCAGTGTGATACTGGAACCCAAGTCAGTAAGATCATATTCCACCAAATGTAGGTTGGGATGATTCTGGATACCCAGCTCTTCAATACGCCAGAAATTGACTGAACTGGTGCGGCGGAATGTACCGTAGACCGTATAGCCCTTATCTAGCAAAAGTTGAGAAAGATACGCGCCGTCTTGGCCAGTGATGCCTGTAATAATAGCTTTTTTCAATTTAATAACTCCTTATTTTTCAAAACATCTGTGTTAGGTATTATGGCAGCAAGCAATTGCTGGGTGCTTTGACTCCACGTCAGCCATGACATGCCCGCTGATTGCGGTGCATTCCCTCCGGTATTGAGCGCAAGCCAGTTTTTAACGGACTCCGCAAGGGCTTGTGGATCAAGACCACTGAAGTAATAGGCATGTTCACCCGCCACCTCGCGAAATACGGGTATATCCCGCGCAATGATCGGTAACCTGTGTTGTGCTGCTTCAATCAGGGGCAAACCAAAACCTTCTCCCTCACTTGCAGTAATCAGGCAAGTACTGGAGGCATAGACCTTTTCCAGATATTCGTCACTGATACCTTCTAGCCAGAACAAACGGCTCCCCAATTCATTGTGCTTACGAAGCTTTCTTACAATTTGTCGAATTGTGCGGCGTTGATTGTACGGCAATGCTTTCCAGCCTTCCTTGCCGACAATTACAAGATTCAATTGATGTCCCTGCTCCCAAAGCTGATCAAATGCGGCTAAAGTCTGTAAATGTCCTTTGCGGGGCTCTATGGTGCCGACCAGGACAAAAGTAGGGGTTGTGCTAAGTTTTTTCAACACCTTTTCAGAGTTGTCAGGCAAACCTCTAGACGGCGCAGAAGCAATTATATCAGCGCCGAGATGAACGGCATCAATCATCAATTGTTCATTGCCTGTTTGTATATTGTTTTTTAGCCATAAACGCAATTCATCCGCGACAGCATTAGAAATACAAATCAATCGTGAAGAAATTTCGGCAATAGTTTTAAGCCATATTGCATGAATGGTACTTGCGCCGTCAGGAAAGAACTCCGGCTTCAGAACCGGAAGCAAATCGTAAACCAAAAAATTAATCGACAAACCAGTAGCTTTCCACTTCGAATAAATTCCAGATTTGGCTGCTTCGATCACTCCTCCGGGACAAAAATCGAGGCCGTAGAACAAATCACCAGGACCTACGTCAATTGGCGCATCACCGATAGGCACTTGTTCGATGTCGAGTATCTCGCTGGTATATGATCTCGCGTACCGATAGTGCCATTGTCCACCCTGGTCCGTCAAATAGACGGGTTCAACGCTGAATCCTTTGGGTGGATCTTTTATTAACTCCATCAATTGAGCGCGGACAACGCGTTCTATTCCTGATTTTAGATCATATCGTATTATGTTGGATGCATCAATTAACAGTTGGCGCTTGCCGGTATTGGTGGTTACAGCTTTAGAAAGAATAGCTTTTAAAAGCTGTTGGGCGCTTTGACTCCATGTCAGCCAAGGCATGTCATCCGACCGTGGTGCTTTACCCTCGACATAGAGTGCAAGCCAGTTTGTAACAGTTTCTGCAAGGGATTTTGAATCAAGGCCGCTAAAATAATAGGCATATTTACCAGCCACCTCGCGAAATACAGGTATGTCCCGTGCGATGATGGGTAGTTTATGCTGTGCAGCCTCAATGAGGGGCAGGCCAAACCCTTCTCCCTCACTGGCGGCAATCAGGCAGGCGCTTGCGGCATATAACTTTTCCAGAAATTCATCACTGATGCCTTCAAGCCAGAACAAGCGTTTGCCCAGTTCGGGATGATGACGTAGCCGGTTTACCAATGATTTCATTATCCAGCCTTGCTGGCCAACGATGACTAGATTTACCTGAAGACCTTGCTCCCAGAGTTTTTCGAGAGCTTCTAGCGCTTGGGTGTGACCCTTGCGAGGCTCCAACGTACCCACCATCAGAAAGCTGGGGCAACCGACTATTTGATTTAGTACTATTTCGGAAGCATCTGGCATGCCTTTGGATGGGACGGAGGCATCGATGTCTGCCCCAAGATGAAACCAGCCGATCTTGAATGGCCGCTGGCGAGTTGGCCCGTTTGTCTTAATCCATGCTGACAACTCGTCGGCTACCGACTTGGAAATGCACATTGCTCCATCGTTTTCAGCGACCACTTTTAACCAAGAATTATGCGACTTTTCCCACTCCTCAGAAAAAGCCATGGGCAGAGTAATCGGCAAGAGGTCGTACACCACAAACTGAATCTGCACTCCGTAGTTCCGCAACTGCTGATAGAAGGTCTGTTGCGCTAGCACTATTTCTGGCTGCAGGTCTAAGCCAAAAAAAAGGTCGCCGGCCCGGAATTCAATGGGATTATCAGTCAATATAGAGTCCTGACAGCCAAGGTATAGCAAAGTGAATCGTCGTGCATACCGATAGCCTTGATCAGTCGTGGCGTAAACAGGCTCTATACGATAGCCCTCTGGCGGATGCTTCAATAATTCGTTCAAAATACTGCGCACGACGCGCTGAATGCCACTTTTTGAATCGCGTTGCACCAGTTCCGAAATATCTACTAGTAACTGTCGAGGAGCAAGCCGGGGTGGGATAGAAAGCGCTATCGATTCCGCCAAGGGCATCAAAGATTGAGCTTCCGGTAGCTGGAAGTCAAGGCGGCTCAGTGCAAGGATCAGCGTGGATACGCTTGTTTGTTCTGCATGGTACACCGTCTCGATCGCTTGGGCATACTGTCCGGCGCAGCTTTGAGGATTATGCTCTGACAAGATAATTTCCCTGGCTCTGGTTCCCAGTTGTTGTCGCCAATCTGAATTTTGCATCAGGGTTTCCAATGCATAAACCAATTCGTTATCATCAAATTCATCCGGTAGCTTTAACACGCCGTCATTAGGTAAATCGGCCATGCTACCGTTGGCGTTGACGATAGTTGGCAGACCATAATTCATGCAGTCCAGCACGGTTCCTGAAGTTTCGCCTCGGGAAAGAGTACGTAATTGTACGCCCACATCGGCTGCCGCGAGGTAGTGGCGGAAGGTGTCGGTATCTGCCCATCCAGTAATGCGAATACGTTCACTTACGCCACTTTTATTTATCGTGGTAGTGATTTCCATTCCATAGTCGCCTCCTTGATTTTCACCGACAAATACTAGTACACAATTAGCATTTTTAGCTAATGTCGATGCCAGCCAGGCGTTGAGCAAGCGATGATTCAACTTGATTGGCCCAAGCACACCAAAGCTGCAAACCACAAAATCATCATGGTTGAATTTCAGCAGGCGACGTGCCTCGGCGCGATCAATAGCCATCACTGGATCACGCAGATGAGGAACTACCATCCATTCGTTAGCGTCGCTATCGCCATACCACCGTCTTGCGAGCCGCCGGGAGTGTTCGGAATGCACAACTACACCCAATGCACTCTGAAGCACACCTAGGTTACATGGATAACGCCAAACTACTTCCGCAGTGTCAGAAGCATTAAACCACTGTTGTGCTGCCGCATAGCCATGACTTTGGTAGAGAATTTGCTCCCAATATTTTGGCTGATAACCCGTGAAATCCATGTGACTTAAGACATGGGATAGAAAAAAGTCATGTAAAACAACGACACCTGGCACCTCTTCCAGCAAACTGAACATATGCTGATGAAAATGCGAGTTTCCAAAGTGATAAAGCACCCGGTCGTAAAGGTCTGCATGATCTTTGAGCCATGCCACACTGCGCAGCGTGCAGTTGGCATTGATCCATTGGTTAGATACGGAATCTTGTGCCACGATCACATCGATATCGTAATGGCGCGATAGCGCGGGTAAAAGTTCGACACTGTAATCACTGATCCCACTGCGCTCAGGAGGTAATGGAGAGACGTACGCCAGCTTGGGGCGGCGAGCGGACATAACCTCCTTAAATGGGTGGCTGAACTTTATATGTAATGCCTCAAGTGCAGTTATTGCCCGTTTTGCGCTGGTATCCCATGTAAACAGTTTGGCCCGCTTCAGACCATATTGCTCCAGTTCTGACCGGAAGTTATCGTCAGTCAATACCTGCGCAAGCTTCTCAGCAATAGCCGTATCATTCATTGGATCGAACTGGGCATCATCCCGGCCAATCACTTCAGGCAGGCTGGAAGTATTGGCACCGATCACCGCCCGCCCGCAAGACATGGCTTCCAGCGCTGGCAGACCGAAGCCTTCGTGCCACGAAGGGAAAACGAATGTTTTACAGAGGTTATAAAGCGCCAGCAAGTCTTCTTCTGTTACAAACCCGGTCAGTACCAGTTCACCGGCCTTCAGCCCCGTCTCCTTCGCCAACGTTTCCAGTTCAGTCCGGCTGTGTGGCTGAATGGAACAAACAATTGCCAATTGGTGGTTGGCGCGCAACGGCCTAGGCAACATAGAGTAGGCACGAATAAGCCCTTCAATGTTCTTCCGCTGGTCAATGCCGCCGGTATACATTACGAATGGCTTGAGTAATCCATAACGATTGCGTACCGCAGTCTCACGTTCGAGATCAATATGTGCAGGCTGAAATTGCGGGTCGGCAGCCGTCGAAATATTGATGCATGTTTCAGCAGAAAAACCGAGATATCGGATACCCTCCTGCCGGGATGATTCCGAAATGGCAAGCAACAGGTCTGCACGGTGCAGATGGTCAAGTTTGTTTTCGTACCATGATTCCACCACCGGGTTTTCAAGGTAGGGACTGCGTTGAATCAGTGGAATCAAATCATATAAAAGCACCGCCGTTGGTATCGTTTTACTCAGTGTACCGACGCTGGTGACTGCATCATCGCCCATTCCTTCGAACAGACTGCTGACGACGACAATATCGGGCTTGAGGCTGGCCAAAAAAGCTTCACGGACCAGTTCGGCAGTGTGGCGTCGCCAATTGTTTTCGTTAATCAAGCTGCACACTGGACCTGGAGCCTGCCAGACGCGGATATTCTCTTGCAGCATCAATTCATCAAATGCGGCGCGAATGGGTTCTATGGTGTCAGGAAACAATCCGTTGAGTGCAAGAAACACTTCATGATAGCCGCGATTGCGAACGATGGCTTGTGCAAGGGAAAGCGTATAGCGTCCGATGCCACGAAAACGCGAGCCAGAGGTTTGCGCCCCTTGCATATCAATCACAATACGCATCAGTTTTTCCTCGCTGCGATGGCTTTTTGTAAATCAGCAAAAATACGGGCTGATCGAGGGGAAAGGTAACTCTGGCTCCGTTCCTTAGGCGGCTCCGGTTTCTTTGATGGGTAACGAGGTAAATTGATGCGCCTTTTAATACCGCTGATGAGCCTTCCCTCTCTGATAGCTGTAATGAGTCGACGAAGCTTGACTTTAATATAGCGAATTGGAGCGGTTATTCGCCACGAGCCACTTATTAACAGGCTCTGTATTACTGCTTGAGCTTCTGTAACTCGAACCTCGGCTTGCAGGGCTCTGGCATCTGCTTGAGCAGCACGGGCTTCAAGCTGTGTGGTATGCGCTTCGAGCTGTGCAAGACGGGTTTCAATTTGTGAGGTACGGGTTTCAACTTGGGCTGCTTGTTGATCATAACGTGCCGCCAAAATATCCAGACGCATTCCGTAAGAATTGTCAAAAGGTTCGTTAAATATAGAAAGAACTTCTGCTGTTGCCTTTTTTTGAGCAACAATTGCATAGTCAGGACTCACTCCACCAAGAACGTTAAACAAGCTGACTCGTTGAGCGTTAACAAGTTCGGGAGATTCTTGCAAGTATAAGGTTTTAACTCGTGCAAACCCTGCATATTCAACAACAAAACTCAGCAACCTTGCCGGCAAAGGCCGCTGGTGAGTTGGGTCCAGGTAAAACTCTGATGTTCCGACCACCAAATTTTCTGAGTTCGGAGTCTCCAGAATCAATAAGCCACCCGGCTTCAATACGCGATAGGCTTCATCGACCAATTGACGCAAGGTTTCAAAAGAAATGTGCTCAACAACATGGAAAGCTGAAACGGCGCTCAGACTATCATTAGCCAGCCCCCGTAAATAATCAAGGGCATCGGCTTGACAAACGTCCAGATTAAGTTCTCGACAAGCTAAAAGCATGCCTTCATCAAAATCGACGCCTTTTACTTGGAAGCCTATGTATTCCAATAATTCTAGCCATTCTCCACGTCCACAGCCTAAATCCAGGATCTCTGGCGTCTCAGAAAGCGTTTTTAATGGCTCCACAAAGGGTAGATAAACTTCCAAACGTGACTCAATTAGCTCTCGCGATCCACGATGACGTTCCTCAAATGCCCGATAAAAAGGAGCCATCATTGAACTACCTCAATTTTCGGCGCCAACCAGGTTGAACCAATAAACTCAATTTTATTGAGATTAACTACATGAAAAACACAAGCCAAGTCTCGCCATTCATAATTATTGGTGACATGGATATCATGAGAATGTAAAGCGATAGCGATGGAGTAACTTCCGGGCCCCAAATTCATTGCAAAAGTAACACGATATTCAATAGTTGATCCAGCCCTGGCGGCCAGCAACATCTGGTTAGTGTGCCATGTGTTTGTGCCAAATATACTTTGACCAAGACGGTCTTTAATCATGTAACCAAGCACAAGCTGAGGAATATCAGCATTAACTTGCACACGCACCACCAACTCCACAGACTCTCCTACCTCAACAAACTCTATCGCTTGTTTTTCGGAATTAAGCAGTTGAATACTCGCCAAAGTAGCCTCACCTGTACCCGATATCGTTTGCATTTTTCCCGATGCATGCTGCAAAATTTTAACCTTCTGGTTCTCTTTTTCAGCAATCAGGGCATTATAAAAATCCATCACTTCTTCGGGGTTACCATCTTTAATCATACAGCCTTTTTCCAGTAAAATGGCACGATCACACAATGCCTGCACTGCCGACCGGTCATGGCTGACAATCAGTAATGAGCACCCCTGCTTCTGAAATTCACGAATCCGGTCAAAGCTTTTGTGCTGAAAATAACTGTCGCCCACTGACAACGCTTCGTCCACAATCAACAAATCAGGACGAAAGGCAGTGGCGACACTAAAGGTCACACGCATTTGCATACCGCTGGAGTAAGTGCGTAAGGGTTGATCAAAATATTCGCCTACTTCAGCAAAAGCCTCAATAGCAGGCATGGCGCGCTCAATGTCGGCTTGGCTATGACCCATAAGGCCAGCAGAATGATAAGCGTTTTGCCGGCCCGTAAGATCGGGATTAAAACCCATGCCCAGTTCTAAAATTGCCGCCACCCGGCCCCGAAATTGAACTTGCCCCTGGGTTGGTTGAGTGGTGCCGGTAATGAGCTTGAGTAAAGTGCTTTTGCCCGCGCCGTTTTGGCCAACGACACCTACAGTCTCGCCCGATTTTACGGAAAAGCTAACATCTTTAAGCACCCAATGTTCTTCTCGCGGACTAATAAATGGGGCAACCCACGAAGCTACGCGCCGCCATTCACTACCCCACTGGCGGTAAGATTTGGCCAGATTTTGCACAAGAAGTTCTCCGCTCATAGCAGATCAACCATTTCCGGACCCGCTTTACGAAATAGCAGTAAGGCAAAAAAGAGCAAGACAGCAGCAATCAGGGCAATAACGCCCAAACCAGACCAGTCGGGCATTTTGTTATATAAAAGCACGTTTTGGTATCCCGTTATTACCGGAATAAGAGGATTTAGTGCTAGCCATTTCTGGTATTGTTCTGGAATGATTTCGGCCATATAAACAATTGGGGTGAACCAATACAAAAATTGCATAATCACTGGCACAATCTGACCAATGTCGCGTATAAACACGTTGAGCACACCCAATGCCAAACCCAAGCCAAGTGCCAGAGCGATATTAATGACAATAAGTACAGGTAGCCATATAAGTGCTTGGCCGGGCAAATGTCCCAGCACTCCAAAAATCAACAGTATCGCAATAAAAAGCAGTGTGTTGTTAACCAAAGCACTGCCAGTAACAATGAGTGGCAAGGCAATTTTCGGGAATACCAATTTCTTAAGAATGTTGCCATTGTCGATAAACAGAGTAAGACAGCGGTTGGTGATTTCAGCAAACAAAGACCACCCCAAAGTACCCGCCATCAGATAAAGGGCGTAGGCGTATTGATTGTCGATCCCTGGCAATCTGGCAGACAATACCGCCGAGAGTACAAAGGCAAAAATGAGAACCTGCGCCAGAGGGTTCAAAATCATCCACAGCCCGCCCAAACTACTACGCACAAATTTGCTGTGCAATTCGGTTTTAATGGATGAAAAAACGAAAAATCGATAACGCCATACGGCGAGCAGCATACCCTTCACTAGGTAACTCCATTCTGGTTTCTGGTAAATAGCCGCTCCTGCGACGAACGATATACGCTATGTTCTCGTGACATTTGATAAAAACATTTTCAGTATCAGTTTGTTATAATTTACCTGGTATTTATAAGATGTTTTTTCAA
>JBAQEN010000825.1:0-3592 GCA_049286765.1 Methylococcaceae bacterium | reverse complement strand
ATTAATGGCCTGAGCGGTCAAAAAGTTAAATAACCTGCCCATAAATGATGAAATACTAGCTTCTAAAAATCTGGAATAATAAATAAATGAGCAGATTACAAGCAATCTTTATCACAAGTATGGTTTATTATAGGTGCCCAGAAAAGTTCTGCTCTATTTTTAAGGCTGTAACACTAGCTAATCCAGATAGTACCAGGGATAAAACACATCTGGATAGCTATATATAAAACTCCTTATTTCTTTGGCTAACAGAAGAATTGGGTGTATTAACCAAAAACTAATGGGCACAATCAAAATGTGCCCAATTTAACAACTTACCTCAACAAAATCTTATTTAAGTTGCTGATAATACTGGGCCAGTTCCTTGATTTCCTCTTCACTCAGTTGCTGTGCGATTAGGCGCATGCGGCTGTAAATATCATTGTGCCGCCGGCCGTTTTTATAGTCCAGCAAGGTTCTAGCAAAATAATCGGCCTGTTGTCCTGCCAGTGCCGGAATATCCTGTTTTTCGCCCTCCCCTTTTGACCCATGACAAACAAAACAGGGCGGCAGGATGCGTTTGCCATCACCGTGTTCAACCATTTTTTCCGCTCTGGCGGGGTTCCGGCCGCCCGATTTATTTTCTGGTGCGGGTAAGGAACTGAACCAGACGGCCAGATCAGCGGCATCCTGTTCACTCAAGCCTTTAGCAACGCCTGTCATTTGATCATGGCTACGGCTGCCATTGAAATAATCACGCAACTGTTTGTAAGTATAAGTGGCGACTTGACCTGCAAGCGCCGGAATCGCTGGAAGTGTTTCATCATCCCGCGTTTCCTCCTTCATGCCCTGGCCTCTGTCGCCATGGCAACTTTTGCAGGATTCCGCCAATTCCTTACCCTTGTTAAGGTCGCCGTTTTTAACCCGGTTCAGGACGTCAGGCGTCCACGCGATTTGCGAGGCAGGCTCGGCATTAACCACAACCGGTGCAATAAACGCGAGTAATAGCAGCATTCGTTTCATGTTTAAAATCCCCATGGCGATGAACCGGAAGTGTCCATAAAAAAGAACTGTAAGATCGGATAACCGAAGCTGATGGCCATTAAAACAGCAATCACTTTGTTCCAGAGTTTAAAGTCATTCAACCATTCAGGGAGAGACTCTACAGGTTTTACTGTTTCAGCAAATTCAATTTGTTGATCATAAACTTCTGCAACCGGATTCAACTGAGTCTTTGCCAGAATGTAGATAAATAAACAAGCCGAACCCAGCAATATCAAACCGCCCAATATCATCATCAATTCGTAGGGTTTCCAGGATAGCGTCAGTAAATTATTGTATACAACACTGGAAATACGACGGGGCTGGCCTAACAAACCCAGAACATGCCAGGGCGTTGTCAGGATACTCATGCCGATAAACCATGTCCATAACTGTACCAGAGCCATTGAACCGGAAAATAACGGCTTTTTAACCAGTATCGGCCAGAGATAATAGGCAATGGCAAAATACATAATGACGGTGGTGCCGGCAAAAATCAGATGGAAATGACCGGGCACCCAGGCAGTGTTGTGGATCATTGCGTTCATCGCGTAACTGGCATTGACAATGCCGCCAAAGCCGCCAAAAATCAGCATCAGCAACGACAAAATAACCGACAGCACCATCGTATTGGTCCAGGGCAAGCTGCCTATCCAGCCGAACAGTCCTTTGCCGCCACGCAAGCGGCCGGCAATTTCCAGTGAGGCTATGACGGTAAAACCAGTTACCAAAGTTGGCAATGCGACCACGAAAGTGCCGATGCCGTGTAATAACTTCCAGCCCTTAGCCTGTTCCGGATCCATATAAAGGTGATGAAAACCTATCGGCAAGGCGAAAACAGCCAATACGATAAAAGCCAGTCTGGCCATTTCATCACTGAATATAAAGCCGCCTGCCTGTTTGGGTACAAACACATAAAAGGCGGTGTAGGCAGGAATCAGCCAGAAATAAACGATGGGGTGTAAAGTCCAGGCAAATAACGTCCTGGCCAGACCCGGATCAACCGTATCGATCCAACCCAGGGACAGGGGTATCAATTGAAAGATTACCTCTATGGCAACGCCGGCGCTGGTCCATAGCCATAACAAGGCATTCATTGCCGTCGCAAACATTGCTAAAGGCACGGGTTGCCCGGTGTTGGCTTTTTTCCATTGAACAAACATCACCAGCATGATGACGCACCAGATCCAGGAACCGACAACCAGTAAAGTAGAGCCGATATAAAAGGCTGCATGCGCCACAATGGGCGGGTAAAACGTATAGAGCACGGATGCCTTGCCGGTAAGCAGTGGAATGGCAGCCATTACTACGCCAACTAAAGCAAGCCAGAACGCTCCCCATGCCAGCGGCATATTCCATACTGCTTGCTTTAAACTGGTCGTGGCGATGGTATAACCAAAGCCCATAATAAAAAAGAATGTTAGCACAAACGCCATCAATACCCCGTGCGTACTGACCGAGGCAAAATACACACTGGGTGAGTCCAGCGCCGGGATAAAGCCACTACGTTCGAGAACCTGGTATTCACCCATGAAACAAGCCACGATGAAGGCGCCAAAAGCCACCCATAGATGGCTTAAAGCCAGTTTTCTTGTCGCTGCATCATTCATTGTTTGATCCTCCTTTAACGGGCGATTTTACCTGAGTTCCCCAGTCTTCTTTGGCGATAACCGAAATATTGCTCCACATGTGATTATGACCCAAGCCGCAATATTCATTACACAGCACCGGATATTCGCCGGGTTTCGGAAAGGAGGTGGTGATTTCCGCGACATAACCCGGCACAATCATTGTGCTCATGTTGGTCATCGGGATATGAACGCCGTGTAAAACATCCATACTGACCCAGCGAAAGGTTAATGGCGTCTCGGCAGGGACATCAATGTGTTTTGGAAAAAAGGAATAACGTCCGGCGACCATTTTGACTGTAATATTGCCTTTGTCATCGACTTGTACGCCCAGATTGTCTTCAGCAAATTCTTTATTTAAATGCAGACTGGCAGAATCAACTGTTTCAACTTTACTCGGCGGATTAACGCCGTGAAAAAATGCATCAATAACGATGATGCTGACAAAAAGACCGATCACAATCATCGATATCGTGATCCATTTTCGTTCTAATTGATCGATATGAATAGCACGTAGTTGGACATAAAAATCACGAAGTTGAGCGCTTAAATCCCGCAAGCGCTGTTCATATTTAGCTTTTACTGGTTCTGTTTGCATAATAAAACCCTAGCCTCGCGGCAGAAACACGCCGTAATAAAGAAAAGCCCAAGCGACTACCATACCGCCGATAACCACTGACATCAGAGCAAAAGTACCAACAGGGGCGCTTTCGAGAATACGCTTACGATCTTCTTCAGTCATTTTATCCACCTCAGTCTCTCTTATTAAAATTGAATCGATTTCATTATAAGCCTGAGTGGCAATTTAGATGAATAGTTTAGAGAATTATTGGCTAAGCCGTTTCCAGGCTTATAACTTAGGAATGATATTTTGGTAATGGGTTAAATCTGTAGTTTGTTGTATTATTAGCCACATGACAGGCTATCAGGAAGTCATTTGCCCC
>JBAQEN010000824.1:0-3323 GCA_049286765.1 Methylococcaceae bacterium | reverse complement strand
CCTGTAATGATTCGAATGTATAAATAATCAGTTTACCCCGTTGATGTCTAATTATCGCTTCTGTCGAAGTGATAATTTTCGGGTATAATTTTATGCATTTTTTACTCGGGGTAATAAAACGCAATGTCAAAAATCAATAAAGTTGTATTGGCTTATTCTGGAGGTTTGGATACTTCCGTTATTCTTAGATGGTTACAGGATGTTTATGCCTGTGAAGTCGTCACTTTTACCGCCGATTTAGGGCAAGGCGAAGAAGTTGAACCTGCACGCGCCAAGGCTAAAGCCGCCGGCATTAAAGATATTTATATTGAAGATTTGCGCGAAGACTTTGCGCGTGATTATGTTTTTCCGATGTTTCGCGCCAACACGATTTATGAAGGCGAATATCTGCTGGGGACATCCATTGCCCGTCCTTTAATTGCCAAACGCTTGATTGAAATCGCCAACGAAACCGGCGCTACGGCTATTTCCCATGGTGCAACCGGTAAAGGTAATGATCAGGTGCGTTTTGAGTTGGGCGCTTACGCTTTACGCCCCGATATACAGGTTATCGCGCCCTGGCGTGAATGGGATTTAAATTCCAGGCAAACTCTGCTGGCTTATGCCGAAAAACATGGTATTCCTGTAGAAATGAAAAAAGGCAAGGCGTCGCCTTATTCCATGGATGCCAATTTACTGCATATCTCCTATGAAGGCCGTATTCTGGAAGATCCCTGGGCGGAACCTGAAGAAGATATGTGGCGCTGGACAGTTTCGCCTGAGGCTGCGCCTGATCAAGCGACTTATATAGAATTGACTTATCGGCAAGGCGATATCGTAGCGATTGATGATGTTCCTTGTACGCCAGCTACGGTCCTGGAAAAATTGAACAAGGTTGCGGGTGATAATGGCATCGGCCGATTGGATATTGTTGAAAATCGCTATGTGGGCATGAAATCACGCGGCTGTTATGAAACACCAGCCGGTACGGTGATGCTGAAAGCACATCGTGCGATTGAGTCATTAACTCTGGACAGGGAAGTGGCGCATTTGAAGGATGAGTTAATGCCGCGCTACGCATCACTGATCTATAACGGTTATTGGTGGAGCCCTGAGCGCAAGATGTTGCAAACTATGATCGATGCCTCGCAAGAGCATGTGAATGGTAAAGTCCGGCTGAAACTTTATAAAGGCAATGTGGTTGTCGTTGGCCGGGCTTCTGATACCGACAGTTTGTTTGATGAAAGTATTGCCACGTTTGAAGATGATGGCGGCGCCTATAATCAAAAGGATGCCGAGGGTTTTATCAAATTAAATGCCCTGAGAATGCGTATAGCCGCTGCTAAACGATTGCGTTAATACCTCATAAAAACACAGGACAAATGTTGTTTAGCTTGTATAATTATCTGTCAAGTAGTTCATAAAAATAACAATGTCCGGCCGGGATGCTTGTCTGGGTCTGGTTTGAGAGGAAGTAAATAATAATGAGTGATATGCACGAGAAAAAATCAGAGATTGTGGTTCTGCAAAGAATACCTTCGCATCAGGGATTGATGAAAGTGAATCGATGGTTAACGGCTATGGTTTTTTTCTTGATGACCGTCATTGTCATTGCCGGCTTTTTCATGTTTCCTTCTAATGACGTTACCCGTTATAAAAAATCTGAAGTCAATCTTGCTGAAATGAATCCTGTGTTGTCTGCCGAAGTTAACACCCTGAAAGGACAGTTTGTAGGTTTAGTCAGTGGTTCGATCGAAAGTAAATTAAGATCCCTGGAGGAGAGCATTCGCCTGGGCACGGTTTCCAACTCATTAGGCACAATTGAAGATTTGAAAAATGACGTTAAAGTCCTGCGTTCTTACTCAGAGCCCGCTAAAAAAGAGAAAGCAGTGATTGCTAACGAGCGATTAATGCAGGAAATGTCTGAGTTAAAGCGTCTTATCTATGTGACGCTTGCTTCTTGCGGTTTAATGCTGGCGGCTGTTGCAGGTATCTGGTTTAAGAATCATTTTCGCCTGCCTTATAAAGAAGCTATCATCCGTCACTTAGGTAAGAGATAACGTAGGGGCAATCCCTTATGGTTGCCCTGATACCATATTTCAGACTATCCTTTAGTCATAAAAAAGCCGCCCCAATCATAGACTGGAGCGGCTTTTTTTGTGCTCGCTTTGTTTATTATTATTTGCTGCTTATATATTTGTACAAAGCATCAATTGCCAATTCTTCGGTATAACCGGCTTTTTCAACGGCTTTCTGCTTCATAATTTCATCTATAGCTTTTGGCATTCCACCTTTGCCATCTCTCAGGACTTGTTCGAATTTTACTCTGTCCAGTGTTCCCGCTTTAATGTTTGCTGATAACTGTGGATTTGAAGCGATATCGTGGCAAGTGCCGCAACCGCGACCGAAAGCGCGCTCATAAATTTTTTGACCGATTTCAAGCTGTTCGTCAGCTAATGCTGATCCACTTAAAGCGATTAAAATAATACCAGCTAATGTAATTAGTGTTTTTTTCATAGTGACCTCTCTTGGTGTAAAAAAAGAGAACTGCCGTTCTCTTCGTGGGAAAATGGACTTCGATTAAAATTCAAACCAGCAAAGAATAGGGAATTTAAGCGAAAAATTCAATCTTTTATTTCGCTTAAGCCGCATTATCGGTAATATCAATTAACGTTAACTGAATCGTATGCATAATTTTGGGGTGTTCTAAAAAGCCACATGGTAGACCCTGCAATCAATTATTAGTCTGCATGACTACTCTGAAACCAGTTGAGTTTGTCATGCAGAGTGACTACAGTGCCAATAATAATCAAGGTTGGCGGTTTGATATTCAAACTGGCAATGGTAGCCGGTAATGTCTCCAACGTGCCGGTAATGACCCGCTGATTGCTTGTAGTGCCTTGCTGCACCAGGGCAACAGGCAAATCCTTGGGGCTGCCGTGTGCTATCAAAGACTGGCAGATTTTTTCCAGTCCTACCAGTCCCATATAGATAACGATGGTTTGATTGGGCGCTGCGAGTTGTGTCCAGTTTAGATTGATAGAATTATCTTTCAGGTGGCCGGTAACGAAAGTGCAGGACTGTGCATGGTCTCTGTGCGTTAGCGGAATCCCGGCATAAGTCGCACAACCGGAAGCGGCCGTAATTCCGGGCACAACCTGAAAATTGATGCCCTGTTGCATTAAGGTTTCTATTTCTTCACCGCCACGTCCAAAAATGAAAGGATCGCCGCCTTTTAATCGGACCACCCGTTTCCCCGCTTTTGCCAGGTCTGCAAGCAGAGTATTGATGGATTCCTGGGGAAGCGTATGTTTTTGCCGTTGCTTGCCCACATAAATTTTTTC
>JBAQEN010000823.1:0-9728 GCA_049286765.1 Methylococcaceae bacterium | reverse complement strand
GACAATGTATTATTGTCGCCAGCCTGTGCGAGTCTTGATCAATACAAAAATTATCAGGATAGAGGTGAGCAATTTACTAAAGCTGTATTGGGGATGCTTCCGTGAGCAGACAAATGAAACCATCACGGGTCGGCAGGTTTCATTTTGATCCCTTGTTGCTCTTCGTGTGTACGAGTTTACTGCTTATTGGCTATGTCATGGTAGCTTCGTCATCATTGCATTTGGGCTTAAAAATGACAGGCAATAGTTTCCATTATCCAATCAGGCAGTTGATACATATAGGTTTGGGGTTATTTTTAGGTGTATGTGTCGCAGTGACTCCAATGCGCAGTTGGGAAAAGGCGGGGGCGTGGCTCTTTATAATTGGATTGATATTGCTGGTGATTGTACTGGTACCAGGTATTGGGGTAGTCGTTAATGGCAGTAGACGGTGGTTGTCTATAGGCGGCTTGAGGGTACAGGTATCAGAAGTTGTTAAGTATTTTGCTGTCATTTATATGGCGGGGTATGTAACCCGGCATCATAAATCAATTCGAGAATCAGCCTTTGGTTTGATTAAGCCATTAATTTTGTTTTCGGTGGCCAGTCTGTTGTTACTAATGGAGCCTGATTTCGGATCAGCTGTAGTGTTATTAATTATTGCTATGGGCATTATGTTTTTAGCGGGGGCACGACTATCACAATTCATCATGTTGTTGTCATTAGTGGCATTAATGGCAGCATTATTGGTTTATTTTGAGCCTTATCGCATGAAACGTGTAACCAGTTTTATCGATCCATGGGCTGATGCCAAAGAAACAGGTTATCAATTAGTTCATGCACTTATTTCATTCGGGAGTGGTGAATGGACCGGTGTAGGTTTAGGTAGCGGCATAGAAAAATTATTTTATTTGCCTGAAGCCCACACCGATTTTCTATTTTCAGTGATAGCTGAAGAATTGGGGTTGCTGGGAGTGATTACGGTTATTGGTTTGTTTTCGTTGTTGGTATGGCGGACTTTTGAGATAGCCGTGGCAGCAGAAAAAGCAGGGGAACAGTTTTCTGCATTTATTGCCTATGGTCTGGGTATCTGGTTTGGTTTTCAGTCATTCGTCAACATGGGTGTAAATATGGGAATTTTGCCAACAAAAGGATTGACGTTGCCATTAATGAGTTATGGCGGCGGTAGTATGATGATTATGTGCTGCGCGGTTGCGTTGTTATTTCGTGTGCACAGCGAAGTCGCCGAGAAAAATGCCAATACCATGCCCATGCAGCGAACTGTATTAAGGAGCCGGCATGCCTAGACGTATTGTCATTATGGCAGGAGGAACCGGTGGACATGTGTTTCCGGCGCTTGCTGTTGCGGATTCATTAATAGAAAAAGGTTGGCAGGTTAGCTGGTTAGGCACACAGAAGGGTTTGGAAAGCCGGGTGATTCCGGAAAAAGGGATTGATATAGATTGGTTGTCCGTCGCGGGTGTTCGAGGCAAAGGAATAACATCGAAAATAATAGCTGTAGCTATGTTATTTAAGGCCTGTGTACAAGCTTTTAATATATTGCGTCTGCGCAAGCCTGATGTAGTGTTAGGGATGGGCGGATTTGTTGCGGGCCCTGGTGGTTTGATGGCAAAACTGTTAGGCATACCCTTGATTATTCATGAGCAAAATCGTGTACCCGGTACGACTAACCGGTTGCTGGCGCGTATGGCCAATCAGGTGTTAGAGGCATTTCCCGGCAGTTTTAAAAAAAAATATAGGGCGAAATGCACTGGAAATCCTTTAAGGAAACAATTTTTATCGGCGCTTAAAGACAAAAACAGGCAATCAGGTCAAAGCGCCAGGCTATTAGTCGTTGGCGGCAGTCAAGGCGCACAGATATTGAATGAAGTTGTTCCTGAGGCAATTGCAGAATTACATGATGTGCAGATAAAACATCAAACCGGCGCCGCTATGTGCGCGCAGGTGAAGAGCCGATACCAAGCACTGGGTATTGATGCAGAAGTTCATGCTTTTATCGACGATATGGTGTCAACCTATCAGTGGGCCGATATGGTGATTTGCAGGTCAGGCGCAATGACAGTGAGCGAAGTAGCGGCAATGGCGGTACCGGCAATTTTTATACCGTTACCTGGCGCCATCGATGATCATCAAACGGCTAACGCCCGTTATTTATGCGATGCAGGCGCTGGACAAATCCTGATACAGAAGAATTTGAATGCGAAATCGCTGGCAGAACAGATAACACAGATACTTAGGCAATTGGATATTATGGGTAAAGCTGCAAAAAAATGCGCACGACTGGATGCGACAGAAGTTGTTGCCGGTTGTTGTATAGCTGAGGCTGGATTATGAGCTTTCCAAACAGCCAGATGCCGGCACAGGTATTGGGTACTATCGACCGTATACATTTTGTCGGAATAGGCGGTACCGGCATGAGCGGTATTGCAGAAGTTTTATTGAATCTGGGCTATCAGATCTCGGGTTCGGATATAAAAGAAAGTCCGGTGACGGACAGACTGGCCAGGTTGGGCGTGACCATCACCATCGGACATAAACGGGAAAATGTCACGCAAGTCGATGTTGTGGTGGCTTCCAGCGCTATTGATCGCAGTAATGAAGAAATTGACGAGGCCTATCTTAATAGAATTCCGGTCATTCCTCGTGCAGAAATGCTGGCCGAGTTGATGCGTTTCAGATTTGGCATAGCTGTTGCCGGCACCCATGGCAAAACCACAACTACAAGTTTGATAGCCAGTATGTTGGCCGAAGGCGGGCTTGATCCTACCTTTGTTATTGGTGGCCGGTTAAATAGCGCCGGAAGCAATGCCAAATTGGGTTTGGGACATTATCTGGTTGCCGAGGCTGATGAAAGTGATGCCTCGTTTTTGTATTTACAGCCGATGATGGCAGTGGTCACTAATATCGATCAAGACCACATGGCAACCTATGAAAACAGTTATCAACGATTAAAAGACACATTCATAGAGTTTTTGCATCATTTGCCTTTTTACGGCCTGGCAGTGTTGTGTCTGGATGATGAAGGCGTCAGAGAAGTTTTAACGCGCATATCCAAGCCGGTAACTACCTACGGCGTCGATGAAGAAGCCGATATTCGTGCGGTAGATATTAAACAGGAAGGTATGCACACTTCATTCAGGGTGCTTAGAAGAGGTGATTATCCACCGTTGCAAGTAACATTGAATATGCCGGGTTGGCACAACATGCTCAATGCGCTTGCGGCCATTAGCGTCGCAACCAGGCTGGCTGTTGATGATGATGCGATTATAAAAAGCCTGGGCGCATTTAAAGGGGTGGGGCGGCGGTTTCAGCTTAATGGCGATATCGCAATAGACGGCGGCAAGATAACTCTGGTAGATGATTATGGACACCATCCGCGTGAACTTGCCGCTACTCTGGAAGCTTTACATCAGGCCTGGCCAGACAGACGCGCGGTGATTGTTTTTCAACCGCACCGGTATACGCGTACCCGCGATTTATTTGAAGATTTCGTATCGGTGCTTTCGACAGTGGATGTGCTGATTCTGATGGATGTTTATTCAGCCGGAGAAGCGATGATTGCAGGAGCGGACGGAAGGGCATTAAGCCGGGCGATTCGTATGCGCGGGCAGGTTGATCCTGTATTTGTCGAAAATTGGCAAGAGTTGCCGCAAATACTGGCGGGTATAGTAAAAGCGGAAGATGTGATTTTGACCGTGGGCGCGGGCAATGTCGGACATATTGCCGCGCAGTTGCCGGAGTTGTTAGCTGAAACTTTGAATTGCGGCAAGGATGCAATAGCTTGCGTTTCTGAGAAATGAAAGGCCGCTTGTTAGAAAATGAAAAGCTGGCAAAGTATACCAGTTGGCGTGTAGGAGGCCCTGCTGACCGGCTCTATATCCCATTTGACCGGCAGGATCTGTGCGAATTTATTGCAGCCTTGCCTGATTGTGAACCGGTCTTTTGGATGGGCTTGGGCAGTAATTTATTGGTCAGGGATGGCGGCATACGCGGCACCGTCATTAATACCAAAGGACGGTTGAAAGAAATGAGACTGGCAGCGGATGGCTCGGTTTATGTGGAGGCGGGAGTACCTTGCGCACATGTAGCGCGTTTTTGCGGCGAGCAAGGCTTAATCGGTGCGGAGTTTTTGGCAGGCATACCCGGAACAATGGGCGGCGCCTTGAAAATGAATGCAGGCGCTTTTGGCGGAGAAACCTGGCGCATCGTTAAACAGGTAGAAATGATAGATGGCTCGGGCAAGGTGACTGTGCGACAGCCCCGGGATTTTAATGTGGGTTACCGGACCGTTAAAGGTTTTACAGATGAATGGTTTTTGGCGGCTAATTTAACGTTGCAGCCGGGCGATGTGGTCACGAGTCAACAGAAAATCAAAGACTTGTTGGAAAAACGGGCAAAAACACAACCGACTAACCAGCCCAGTTGCGGATCGGTATTTAAAAACCCGGAAGGTGATTTTGCGGCAAGATTGATAGAACAAACAGGTCTGAAAGGTTATGCGATTGGCGGCGCCTGCGTATCGGAAAAACATGCCAATTTTATTGTAAATATGGGCAATGCCACGGCAGCCGATATCGAAGACTTAATTCACACTGTTCAAAATAAAGTAAAAGAGCATCAAGACGTGGAATTGCAGACGGAGGTATGTATGGTTGGTGAAAGTGACGTAGGGACGCAAAATTTTGCGCCTCTGCAAAAACCGGAAAAATTTGGGCGGGTTGCTGTATTGATGGGTGGTTCTGCTGCTGAACGGGCAGTTTCGCTAAGAAGCGGTACAGCCGTTTATCAGGCTTTAAAACGCAAAGGTGTGGATGCTGTTGCGATTGATGTGACAGGAAGCCCTATCGATGCTTTAGCCGGAATAAAAGTCGATCGGGTATTTAATATTATTCACGGCCGCGGCGGTGAAGACGGTGTGCTTCAGGGAGTTCTGGAAGTGCTGGGGATTCCCTATACCGGCAGCGGAGTCATGGCGTCTGCATTAACAATGGATAAGCTGAGGACCAAACTGTGTTGGCAGGGCTATGGCCTGATTACACCGAAATGGTGTTTATTGCAGGATGAAAATGACCTGGATGGCTGTATCGAAAAACTGGGGTTCCCGGTTATTGTCAAGCCCGCTCAGGAGGGTTCCAGTATTGGCATGAGCAAGGCGCATAACAGGGATGAGTTGCTGAAAGCATTGCAACTGGCATTAGAGTATCGTTGTGATGTTTATGCGGAGGCTTGGGTTACGGGCAAGGAATATACAGTTGCGCTATTAAACGGTAAGGCATTACCGGTTATTCGCCTGGAAACCCCCAATGCTTTTTATGATTACGAAGCAAAATACAACGCCGCGACGACCCAATATCACTGTCCGTGCGGCTTAAATCAGGATCAGGAACTGTTTATAAGAAATCTGGCGGTAACAGCCGGCAACGTAGTGGGAATAAAGGGGTGGGCAAGAGTCGACGTGTTTATTGATGACTCCGGACAGTATCAATTGATTGAGATTAATTCCGTACCCGGCATGACTGATCACAGCCTGGTGCCGATGGCGGCTAAACAGGCTGGACTGGATTTTGATGAATTAGTTTGGCGGGTGCTGGAAACCAGCCTAGGGTAATGGGCAGTGCAGGCACAAAAAAATGGATGACCGGATTGTTGTTAGTGGGTCTGGTTGGGATAGTCGGGTATGGAGCGGTAAAGATAGTTCACATTAGGCACCTATCTATTAAGAACACCTCTTTACCCATTAAATATGTGAGGACTGAAGGAGTATTTCAATACCTTGGCAAGAATGAGATAAAAACGGTTTTACAGCCCTTGGTGACGACCAGCTTTTTTGATGTGGATATGCAGGCGATATACTCAGCCGTTTCTATATTGCCTTGGGTGGAGACTGTGACGGTTAAACGTATATGGCCGGATGCAATTGATATAAAAGTACGCGAAAAAAAACCTTACGCACGTTGGGGGAAAGGCAGCCTGATTACTGACCAGGGCGTGATATTTACACCAGGGAATATGAAACAGTTTCAGACTTTAACTGTAGTTACCGGGCCTGAACATCAAGAAGTAAAAGTACTGGAAATAATGAAAGGCATTAAAACAGCCTTGGCGGACCAGTCTATGGAGTTGGAAGAGTTTAGCATTAATGATCGCTGGTCATGGAAAATCAAGTTGACAAATGGGCTGGAAATACTGTTGGGGCGCAATGATCAATTAAAAAAATTACAGCGTTTCTTGAAAACGATAGCAGTATTAGGGCAAGAGCAGGTTAAGCAAATAGCAAAAGTGGATTTGAGATATCCCAACGGATATGCGGCTTCATGGAAGCCAGGAACCGCTGAGATTGATTGGAAGGCCATTGTAAACCCCAATAATACAAAACAAGCACCCGAAAAGGCGATACAGAGTAGATAAAATGGCGAAAAAAACAGAGCGTAATTTAATAGTCGGGTTGGACATTGGTACGTCGAAAGTTGCCGCTATTGTTGGTGAGCTTACCAGTGATGGCAACATAGAAGTAATAGGCATAGGCACTACGCCTTCACGCGGCCTTAAAAAAGGCGTTGTAGTTAATCTTGAATCAACCGTGCAATCCATTCAGCGAGCTATTGAAGAGGCTGAATTAATGGCGGGATGCCAGATTAAATCAGTATTTGCCGGCATTGCAGGAAGTCATATCAGAAGCCTTAATTCTCATGGCATTGTGGCGATCAAGGATAAAGAAGTGACACAGTATGATATAGACAGAGTCATTGATTCTGCACGCGCAGTGGCTATCCCTGCCGACCAGAAAATTTTACATATTCTGCCTCAGGAATTTGTTATTGATCTCCAGGATGGGATTAAGGAACCAATCGGGATGTCGGGTATTCGTCTGGAAGCCAAGGTACACATGGTTACAGGCAGCGTTAGCGCATCCCAGAATATTATCAAGTGCATCCGCCGCTGCGGTCTGGAGGTCGAAGACATAGTATTGGAACAATTGGCATCGTGTAATTCAGTGCTCACAGACGATGAGAAGGAATTAGGCGTCTGTTTAATCGATATTGGCGGTGGAACAACAGATATTGCTATTTTCGTAGAGGGGGCGATCAAGCATACGGCGGTTATACCGATAGCGGGCGATCAGGTGACGAATGATATTGCTGTCGCTTTGCGCACACCAACGATAAATGCGGAAGAGATCAAAAGAAAATATGCCTGTGCGTTAACGCAATTGGCCAATGTTGAGGGCATCATTGAGGTGCCTAGTATAGGCGACAGGGCGCCGCGCAAAATTTCAACTCAAAATCTAGCCGAGATTATTGAACCGCGCTATGAGGAATTGATGCTGCTGGTACAGTCTGAACTTAGACGCAGTGGCTTTGAAGAATTGATCGCGGCCGGGGTTGTCTTGACTGGCGGTAGTTCAAAAGTCATGGGATTAATTGAGCTGGCAGAAGAGATTTTTCACATGCCGGTACGAATGGGTGGACCACAAAATGTTACGGGGTTGACTGAGGTGGTTAAAAATCCGGTTCACTCTACAGGTGTCGGATTATTAATGTATGGAAAAGATCATCAGAATTTAGGTAGGGGGCTCGATGCTGATGGTTTAGGGTGGTTTTCGAAAATGAAAAACTGGTTTCAAGGTAATTTTTAATATCTATATTGTCCAAAATAAGGTGCAGCGAAAATGAAATATGAATTAGTAGATACGTATAGTGAGTCTGCCATCATCAAGGTCATTGGTGTGGGCGGAGGTGGTGGCAATGCCGTTAATCATATGGTTGGATGCCATATAGAAGGGGTTGAGTTTATTTGTGCAAATACCGATGCGCAGGCATTAAGAAAATTAACTGTCGATACGATAATCCAGTTAGGTGTTGAATTAACCAAAGGCTTGGGCGCAGGTACAAATCCTGAAATTGGCAAACATGCCGCGGAAGAAAACAAGGAACGCATTAAAGAAGTTTTACAAGGCGCAGACATGGTTTTTTTAACTGCGGGTATGGGGGGTGGAACGGGTACAGGAGCGATTCCAGTTATTGCGCAAATCGCAAGAGAAATGGGTATCTTAACTGTCGCCGTCGTGACTAAACCTTTTCTATTTGAAGGTAAAAAGAAGCAGTCCGTTGCTGAGCAGGGCATTATAGAGCTTGAAAAATATGTTGACTCATTGATCACAATTCCCAATCAGAAATTATTGCCGGTATTAGGCAACAACGTTTCTTTGATGAATGCTTTTAAAGCGGCTAATGATGTTTTGTTGGATGCGGTGCAGGGTATTACCGAGCTAATTGTGCATCCGGGCATGATTAATGTCGATTTTGCCGATGTCAGAACTGTTATGTCCGGTATGGGGGCTGCCATTATGGGCATGGGTTCTGCGTCAGGCGAACATCGCGCCCGTGAAGCGGCTGAAAAAGCAATTGCCTGTCCATTACTGGAAGACATTAACCTGCAAGGTGCGCGTGGTATTCTAGTCAATATTTCCGCCGCTGACATGGGCGTTGCCGAGTTTAATGAAGTCGGAAATATCGTTCATGAATTTGCCTCGGAAGATGCCATAATTAAAATCGGTATGGCTATTGATCCGAGTCTGGATGATGTCATTAAAGTAACAGTCGTCGCTACCGGAATGGGGTTGCCGCCAATGGCTGTCAAGTCGCCGGTTAAAATGATGCCAAAACCGACCACGAGTAACACCAATTACGGAGACCTGGACAAGCCAACAATACTGCGTCAGGGTGGACAGAAGGAAAACAGGGAAACACGTTTTGGCGCCCAAGCCAAAAAAGATATGGATTTGGATTACCTGGATATCCCGGCATTTTTGAGACGGCAGGCAGACTAGACTATTCCAAAATTACACTCTTCGCTATCCTTTTCCTAAAGGGTGGCAGCCTGCTTAGTGGGAGGATTCTCCGATGACGGATATGCCCAGGATTCTGGCTTGTATTAGTATGAAGATAGGCGGGGACAGGGTTATATTGCGTGCCGGAAGCGTTATAACCTTGTCCATCATCAGGATATATAAACAGAAAATTTGTTACCACAACTAAATAATCCCCTAAGAAAGCAGCATAACATGGCTGCTTTGTCAAAGCCGGTAAGTTAATAAATCACCGCATTGACCAGTTTGTAAAGATTAACTGTGGCAAAAAAGGCTGCATTTGCTTATAATGCGCTGTTAAATCATGACCTTTCAGTAATCTTATCAGTATAAATAATGCTGCTCGATGGCAGCCTGTTTGCACAGATGTGAGCAAATCAAACCTAATAATTATGCAACAAAATAACCTTACGCTGGGAATCCCTGACTTCACCTACGCCGATTTATACGATGCTAGCCGCTTAAAAGACTTGCTGGATGTATTCGATGCTTCGGTTAAATACCACGATGTTGAGTTATACGAAAAGTTTGCCGATTATCGCCAGAATCAAGGTGAAGGACTGAAACCGGAGGAGATTTCTGATTTGCTGGTGAACATGGGGCCTTATGTCGGGCAGTTTGTGGCAAAACTGTTTAACGTGACTGAGCAACATGAAGCACAAAGCATCAAAATCAAGGATGAAATCGATACAATTTTTATTTATAAAAATGAAGTGGTGGAAAAGCTGGCTGTGGTCTTTAAAGGCCAAGATACCAGCGACTGGAATATTCCTGCCATCCTGAATCGTTTTGATTTGCTGATTGAGGCAGGTTTCCCCGAAGCCAATCAGGACAATGACCCTGAGCACCGCGTTGCGCG
>JBAQEN010000822.1:0-2144 GCA_049286765.1 Methylococcaceae bacterium | reverse complement strand
ATATAAGGATGTGTTCCGTCTTTGGCCAATCATGCCTTTGACTGGAAATTTAGACCCTAGAACTATGCAGAAAACTTTCGAGCGAGAGAATGTGGATTATAAAGGATTAGAATGGGAGCTTGAAGATTTGATAAATCCAGCGTTTGTCGAAGAATTTGTAGCCGAAAATTATAATTCTCTAAAAAATACAACACAGATAAACGGTAAAGTACATCGCGATTTCACATCTGATGGCAAGGCTGGTCTACACAGATTCACCAGGAAACATGAAGTACGAGATGACTTGATCGAAGTAATCCATGTGCTGAAAGCAATCAGATTTTACGCTGGATTACCTATCTAATTTTTTGCGTATAACGTTATACACTAGGTTCATATCGGATCCACCCCACAGAATTTCGCCCAGTTTATAACAAAAGATTCGCAATAATAGGAGTTATTGCAGCCTGCAAGTTCATTCGATTCATCAAAATAGTGATCATCCACCTGGAGATCATTATGGAACCTGTTGCCATCCCTAAAACCATCGACGATCCGATTCACCTTTTGTTGTGGAGTGCGGATGAGATTGTGCCATTCATGGTGTGCATGTTCACCGGCATGTTGATCGATCAGTTTATTCCCGCGCTGGCTATTGGTGTCATCGCCGTTAAGCTCTACCCGCGCTTTCGTAACAACCGCCCGGACGGCTATAACTTGCATGCCATTTATTTGCTGGGTTTGCTGCCCAGCAAGGCGCTCACCATCTCCAATCCCTTTATCCGGCGGTTTTACCCATGAGGCTTTCGGACTTTCTGCGCACCTGGGAAGGACATGAGGCCGAGAACCGTTTCAGCCGGATCATTATTCTGGGCTTGCTGGTGGTGTGCGTGATCACCTCGCTCGCCGCCTGTCGCACCGAACGCAGCATTATTCTGGTGCCGCCGACCTTGACAAAGGAAGTCGAAGTGACCCGAACGGCTGTCTCCAGCGAGTTCAAGGAGTCCTGGGGCTTGTTTCTGGCTGAACTCTTGGGCAGTACCACCCCCACCAACGCCGATTTCCTGAAAATCGCCATCGAACCGTTGTTAGCACCCGAGATGAACCGGGTAGCGATCAGATTCACAACTCGCCACCGGCAGAGCCTTGGTGTTTAATCCTGAATTGCTGATCCTGGACGAACCGACCGAAGGCATACAACCGAATATCGTCAGCGAAATCGGCGATGTGATCATTCGTCTGAATCGTTTCAGAGGCATACCGACTCCGTTGCTTAAAGAAGGCGATGAGGCGAAAGATGCTGTTCGCGAAGGCATTATCAAAATCAAAAACGAATTGGGAGTGACTATATTGCTGGTAGAACAAAAACTGCCTTTTGTACGGAAAGTGGCGGATAGTTTCTATATAATGGATCGCGGCCGCAGTGTCGCCGCCGGAAGCATGAATCAGTTGAACGAGGCTATGGTTAAACGCTATTTGACGGTTTGATTGCTATTGTGCAGCAGGTGTCCTGGAAGCCGATAGTGTGTCTCTGCTGGTAACTATTTTCATCCCGGGTTTCAACTTGGGAACTCACATAAAAAAACAATGAGGAATTTCTATGAAAACTGAACGGTGTGTAATTTTTAGCAGTTTATTGTTGATGTTGTCTTTGCCAGCGCAGGCGCATACCGGCGCCGGAACGGTACATGGCTTTGTCGATGGTTTGTTGCACCCTTTAATGGGTATAGATCATTTGCTGGTGATGCTGGCTATCGGGCTGTGGGCGGTAATGCTTGGCGACAGAGCGTTGTGGTTATTACCGATGAGCTTTTTGTTGATGATGGCCGCAGGCGCAGGGTTACAGCTTGCCGGTTTCACCTTTAACTCGGCGGAAACCTGGGTGGCCTTTTCGGTACTGGTTTCAGGCTTGCTCGTATGGAGAAATTATCACATTTCCTCTGGCTTGGCGGTGGCTTTGGCAGGCGGATTTGCGCTTAGTCACGGTTATGTTCATGCCTCAGAATTACAATCGGGTGCTGATACTATCGCGTATGCACCGGGTTTTCTGTTTACGACGGTATTACTGCATGTGATGGGCATTGCTGTCGGGTTATCAGGTATGTCCAGACTGAAAGTCATCAGCACCGGCTTTGGTTTGCTTTGCGCCGTAGTGGGTACGGCCT
>JBAQEN010000821.1:0-3378 GCA_049286765.1 Methylococcaceae bacterium | reverse complement strand
ATATTGCAATATTGAAAGCGAGCGGTTTTCCGGTCAAACGAGACCAAGAACGCGCAAAGTGATCGAATCGGTTGTTCCAATATACGGTATCCTGTAGTTTTTCGGCCCACTGATTTACAGCTTTGTTAAAAATATTTTTGAGGTCTAGTGGTTCATTCATTGGATTGATTTCACTTAAAAGTTGCGGGGCTGGGTTGTTGATAAGTAAACCGAAGTAAAAATTCATTTACCGGGCATTAATGCCATGCTCGAATTAGAAATGGTATAGTAATATCATGGATTAATCATCAAATTATAATTACATAAAAAATCTCATGCCAATTGAAATTATGCTCACGGTAGTGGCTACATCTATTGTACAGTCCGTCTTCGGGGCTGGCGTTTTGCTGTTCGGTACCCCTTTATTGCTGTTGTTATTCAGATCCTTGAGCTAAATTTTTCCGGCGCTTTAAAATTATGATAGGTGACTATCGATGAATCAACTTATTGCAATTGCCCTCGGGGGGTCAATAGGTGCCGTGATGCGCTTTCTTGTAGCTAACGGCATATATGCCTGGCTGGGACGCAATTTTCCTCACGGAACTCTGTTCGTCAACGTATCCGGCTCGTTTCTTATGGGCTTTCTGACAGCACTGATGCTACAACGCTTTCCTCTTGCCGTAGAATATCGCGCGGCTATTCTGGTTGGTTTTTTGGGAGCCTACACGACATTTTCCACTTTTGCTTTGGAAACCATTTATTTGTTCGAAGAGGGCAGCCTGCTTAAGGCGGGATTGAATATTTTTCTAAGTGTCGTGTTATGCCTGGTCGCGGTTTGGTACGGACTGGTATTGGGACGGCAATTGTTCACGGACGATCCTTATCCCTGGTTTGGGCATGGCTTGCCTTATAGCGATATGTGGTTAGGTTTATTTGCGGCTTTTATGATGACTATCCTGGCGGAATTTTTATTTCATCGCCTCAGCTTGTCCTTGGAACTGCGGGCAGTCAGTCTGATTTTGATTCTCGGCTTACTAACGATTTCTTCAACGCTTTGGCTGGCGTTTAAGTTGTCCGAAATCCGTTTTGAATTTCAAGGCTTATTAAGTCTCTTTGTTATCAATGCCTTATTCGGCGTGGCGGTAGTTTGGTTGGGTATATTAATGGGGAATTGGTTATGGCGACTCAATCTGTCACAGTAGTGCGAATCTATCTACGTGAGGGCGAACATCAAATTAAAAACATCATGAAATTTCTTCATAATGAAGAAAAGATTCTAGGCGCCACCGTTTTTAGAGGCGTAGCCGGATTTGGTCCGGACGGGGTAATACGTACAGCGTCGCTGGTTGATCTTTCGCTCGATTTGCCGCTCATCGTGGAGTTTTATGGTGAGCCGATTCAGATGAAATTAGTGATCAATAATCTGATACAGCAATTGCATTTGCCTCACATTATCAGTTGGCCGGCTGAAAGTCACGTCCCAGGGGTATAATCAAAAAGGAAACTGTGTACAAGGGGCCTAAACTGCATTTGTCTCACTAAATTAAATTTTTGCGTGTGTTATCAGAAACCTACAAAATCCCACAATGATCACTATAAGAACCGCAAAACCATCCGATATTCCCCAACTTGTAGAGCTGTTAAAAGCGCTTTTTGCTATTGAGGCAGATTTTGATTTTGATCGGGATAAACAGGCGTGCGGATTGAATCTGCTGCTAAAAAGCGCAAAGGATTGTATCCTGGTGGCCGAACTGCTGAGTGATAACAGAGTGCTGGGTATGTGTACTGTACAAACCTTGATTTCTACCGCGGAAGGAGGTCCGGTTGGTTTGCTTGAAGATCTGGTTGTTGCAGCTGATTTTCGCGATCAGGGCATAGGTTCAAAACTGGTTGACGAGGCAGTTTATTGGGCCCAATGCCAAGGTCTTAAACGCTTGCAGTTATTGGCGGATAAAAATAATCTGCCGGCTTTGAATTTTTATCAGAAACAGGGCTGGGAATCGACACAGCTGGTTTGTTTAAGAAAGTGTTAACCGCCGTTTGTTAAATTTCGTGTTACGAGACAGCAGGATGCCTCAGGGTAAAAGCTCCGCCAACAGAACCACGGGATGTACAATTTTATTTAGGGCTGGTCCTGCATTTAAATGCATAGCACAAGCAATATTTGTTGATACCAGCAAGTCCGCGTTGGATTGTTCAAAGTGAGCCAGTTTTGCATTTCTCAGCGGATCGGCTATTTCCGGGTGTGTCAGCATGTGAACACCACCGGCGCCACAGCAGAATTGATTGTCGGGTAACGGGATCACTGTCATTTCAGGGATTTTTCCCAGTAACTCGTAAACGTGTTGATGCCGGTTCTCAAGCGCCCGCGTTGCATTTCGTTGGCCGCACGGCTCGTGCACGGCAACTTTCCTGTTTCCATGCGCCGCATTGGATTGGCGTTTTTTCAGGCTAATGCCGTCCGGCCAGTGCAGATTTAAAAACTCTGTAATATCGAACAAGCCGGCGCCGAATCTTTTCAGCTCACTGGCATCATCGCCATTGTCTTGTTCATATTCATTCAACATCAAGCCGCAGCCGCTGGCAGTATAGATAATGGCTTCGACATCCAGTGAATTGAATACGCCGGTATTGATTGCCGCCATTTTATCCGCGACAGCAGTATCGCCTTGATGGCGGTGAATCGCACCGCAACACGTTTGTGCGTTTGGAATAAGAACATCGAAACCGATGACATTTAACAATTTAATCGAGGCGAGCAGAGTTTTCCGGTCAAAATGATCACTAAAACAGCCGGTAAACAAGGCCACATTGCCGCGGCGTTTTTTACCGGCGGGATAGCGCTCGGCCAAATTGCTTATATCCGCTTCAGGCATCAGTGATTCGGCTTTTTCAAGTTTAAACAGCCGAAGCAAACCGGTTTTTCTTAAAACAAACTGTATTTTTGATTTTTGATATAGCCGGATGAGAACGGATACCGCATAGAGTAACGGTTTATGTTCTATCAGTTTGAAGCCTATAGTGTCAAGAAGATTGCTTTGCCGTTCCGGAGCGCCAGCCTGGAAACGTTTCTCACGCGCGGAATCAAATAAATGACCGTATGCCATCTTGCTGGGACAGACAGTTTCGCAGGCCCGGCACTGAGTACAATTATTCAGGTGAACGAGTTCTTCGCCGGAAACAGTTGTGCTGCCGTTGATGATTTTGTCGATGGTGCGCACACGGCTACGTGGCGTTTCTGCCTCAATCTGAGCTAATTTATAGGTCGGGCAGACACTGATGCAAAGTCCGCAACGCATACACTCTGTTGCATCCGGGATGTATGAGCCATCCTGAGCGTAAACAGCATTATCGCCTGGATAATCGTCAATAAAATCAAACATCGTTATGATTCCATGA